>JAHRFV010000286.1 GCA_019084435.1 Dethiosulfatibacter sp. | reverse complement strand
GACTACTCTCTATGACAACACCCAGATATTGATTTGGAGTCTCTAAATCCTTGACTCTTCTGTTTCTGTGCATATTTTTCTATTCACAGTATTCTTAACTATTTAATTATTTAGTTGACTTTTGTATAGCTGGCTCCTAATATCTTAAAATGGCTATTGATTAATACATTACATTGTGATATATTTAACATGAAATTTATTTATAAGTATTTCTGAGCTCAAGGGTTTTCTGAGGGCAAGGTCTAAATGTGTCTAGTTTTATAATTTGTCTTGTCATTTTATAATTCTAACATACAAATCATTTTTCATCTACAAGATGTTTTGTAATTTAACCTTGCTCATAAACGGGCAAGTTTTTTATTGGGGGTTTACAGAATGAATCGAATAGGCGTTATAGGTATAGTTATAGAGGATTTATCTCAAGTTCATCAGATCAACGAAATCCTTCACGAACACGGTCATATCATAATTGGTAGAATGGGTATCCCATACAAAACAAGGAATATCAGTGTCATATCTATCATCGTTGACGGTACAAACGATTTGATAGGAAGTCTATCAGGAAAACTTGGAACAATAAAAGGCGTAACAGTCAAAAGTGCTTTAACAAAAAAAACATTTGAGGATTAACTGGAGGAAAAGATGAAAAGAAGACTTTTTTTATTATTTTTATTGGTAGCAATTCTATTATCAACTGCTTCTTGCGGGCAAAAGCAACCGGAAGAAAAGACAAGTGTTGTTGTAGCGGGTCTTAGAGGCCCCACTTCTATGGGAATGATCCAACTGTTTGAAGAGCAATCCTTAAACAATGATTCATATACAGTTGAGTATATTGCCGAAAGCGCGCCCGATGCGCTAACTGCAAAAATCATTAATAACGAGATACAAATAGCCGCAGTCCCAACGAATCTTGCTTCCGTTCTATATAGCAAGACGGAAGGTGAAGTTCAATTCTTAGCATTAAATACACTTGGGGTTATTCATATTGTCGGTAGTTTGGATATCACTGAGTTATCCGATTTAAAAGGCGAGACACTCCATATTAGCGGAAAAGGAGCTACACCTGATTATGCGGTCAATTACATGCTTCAATCGCTAGGATTAAGTGACCATGTCGAATTGGTATATTATGCTGATCACGCATCTCTTGCACAGGCAGTCATCGCTGGTGATGCAAAAGCGGCTGTTCTACCACAACCCTTTGTCACACAGGTTACAATGCAATCTGAAGAAATAAGGCTCCTTGTGGATCTGAACGTGGAATGGGGAAAAATAACAAAAGGCTCTAGTGGTCTATCAATGGGCTGTCTGATTGTCAACAAGAGCTTTGCAGATAATAATAGAGATTTTGTAATGGATTTTCTTACAGAATATGAAAAATCAGTCAACTGGGTCAACTCGAATACTGCTAAAGCAGGCATTCTGATTGCCAAGCATGGTATCTTGCCCAATAGCGATCTTGCAGAAGCCGCTATCCCATTAAGTGCTATCGTTTATGAATCAGCTCAGGATTCGAAGGTTGAAGTCGAGAATTTTTTACAGATATTGATGGATTATAATCCAAGTTCTATCGGAGGAAAACTTCCTGATGAGAATTTCTATTTCGAGTAATAGGAATAGACTAATAGGAATCGTCATTATACTAACTGTTTGGCAGGTTTTATATATGCTCATCAACAGAGATATATACTTACCTTCTCCTTTGAATGTCATCAGGTCGTTTGTTCAGATAACTACTGATAAAGATTTTTTCACTATTGTATCGAGTACCACATTCAGAGTACTTCTTAGCTTTGCTCTATCCACATTCTTTGGTGTTCTTATTGGTATCGCCTGTGGATTGAACAAGACCGTCTACCAAATCTTCGAGCCGGTAATCGTATTGATTCGTTCAACGCCTGTAATTTCAATAATCATAATCGCTTTGATATGGTTCAGATCAGACAACGCACCTGTTTTTACAGGCTTTCTAATGTGCTTTCCCGTTATCTGGTCCAATGTGGTGCAAGGAATTAAAAGTACCAATCAACACCTTATAGAAATGAGCAAGATATACAAGGTCAATCCTGTACAGATTATCCGAACAATCTACATCCCCTCTGCGAGGCCATTTATAGCAGCAGGGCTGACTACGTCTCTTGGATTGGCTTGGAAAGTAATCGCTGCTGCAGAGGTTCTCTCCCTGCCCAAATACGGTATTGGTAGCAAACTTCATGACTCCAAGATTTATCTTGAATCTGACAAGCTTCTGGCCTGGACACTTTTGATTATTATAATCAGTTATCTGTTTGAATTAATGTTGATGCGCATATTATCGAATCCAAGCAGATCTAATGGCAATGGTCTGGAGGGCTTATGATTAAGCTAAAAAAGATTTATAAAAAATTTGAGGACAAAGTTATCTTTGAGGATTTTTCTCTCGACATAGAAGAAAAAAATATCACCTGTATACTTGGACCATCAGGAATTGGAAAAACGACCCTACTAAAGCTGATATCCGGCTTGTCAAAGGTTGACTACGGCATCATAACCGGTCTTTCCGACAAACGATGTTCCTTTATTTTCCAAGAACACAGATTAGTTCCCTGGTTGAATGTCTATGATAATATCGATTATATACTCAAGGGTGTTTATCCGGATCAAAAAAGCCGTGACGACATTATCAGGCACCATCTTATGATGGTAGGACTTTCAGATGACATGAAATCATATCCTGATAATCTAAGTGGCGGTATGAAACAAAGATTGTCCATTGCGAGAGCATTTGCCTATCCCTCTGATATTCTACTGATGGATGAACCTTTCAATAGTCTTGATACAAGCCTTAAACTATCTGTTATTGAATCATTCAAACGCTTATGGAATGAATCAGACAAAACTGTCATTTTCATTACTCACGACATAGACGAAGCTGTTCTCCTATCCAATACATTGCACATTTTTGATGAAAACCCAGCAAGGATTATTTTTTCAAAAACCATAGCACCAGATATTATGACAAGAAATGTGAAAGATGATAGTCTAACAAAAATAAAATCCGAGATTTTACAATACATGTAACTTAAAAATAAAAATTGTACTAAAATTAGTACAATTTTTATTTTTTGTATTGATTTTAATACAATTCTTTGTTTCTTACGCCCAGTTAGATATTCAGGAAATCATTACTTGTCTTCTGAAAGTCCTACCATCATATGATGTTGCGTTATAAAATCGATATTATAGCCAAGGGTGTTATCCGGATCAAAAAAGCCGTGACGACATTATCAGGCACCATCTTAT
>JAHRFV010000218.1 GCA_019084435.1 Dethiosulfatibacter sp. | reverse complement strand
TCCTTGAAAAAGTAAAGAAGACCATGCCAAAAGCAGTGAATCTTACAGGTATAAGGAAAATATCTGCTAATAAATTGACCAGTATTTGGCAAAACGTAACAATGGTAACTTTGACTGTTGAAGTTGATGTCAGTAAGATCATTGAACTTTGTAATCGCCTTAATTCTATATCAGAAAGCCGATCAAATCAAATCAACATGACAGATGTACTAATAAAGATAATGGGTATGGCATTAGTTGAACATCCAAAGGCAAATGTGTCGTTAATTGACGGTATGCTTATAGAGCATCAAGATATTAATATTAGTGTGGCAGTAGCCTTAGATGAAGGTTTAATAGTACCAGTCATCAAGAGAGTGGACCAAAAAGGCCTCCTAGAAATCAATGGAGAAAAGAGACGTTTGATAGAAAAAGCCAAAAATGGCAGCCTTAATAAGGATGAACTAACCGGTGGCTGTATGACTATCAGTAATATTGGCATGCTAGGGGCTGATATTTTCACCCCAATTCTAAATTCTCCTGAAAGTCATATTCTTGGTCTGGGACGTGTCAACAAAAAACCTGTTGTGGTAGAGGATGAGATTGTTATCCGTCCTATGATGTGGCTAAGTCATACTTTTGACCACAGGGCTTTGGACGGCGTGCCAGCTATGAAATTATTGGCATCTATCAGGGACATGATTGAAGAACCCTACAAGATTATTCTTTAGGAGGAATACGTGAGAAAGAATGTAGTTGTTATTGGAAGTGGACCTGGTGGCTATGTTGCTGCCATCAGATGTGCTCAAAGAGGAATGAAAGTATCAATTGTTGAGAAGGGTAAAATTGGTGGAGTCTGTCTTAATGTCGGCTGTATTCCCACAAAAGCTTTATTTAAAAATGCTGCTTTCATCAAAGATTTAAAGAAAAGCAGTAGCTTGGGTGTGGATGTTAATGGATATACCATTGATTTTGCGAAAATGATGAAACGAAAAGATAGCATTGTCAAGCAACTGACAACAGGTGTTAAACAACTTCTAAAAAAGAATGGTGTTGAAGTAATCGAAGGAACGGCAAAGATTTTTGATTCTAATACGGTTAAGGTACACACATCATATGGAGATGTTGTACTTTCAACTGATCATATTATTATTGCAACTGGCTCAGCATCTATCACACCTCCTATACCAGGGATTGAATTGGATGGTGTTCTATCAAGTGAGGAATTATTATCGCAAAGTGTGTTGCCAAAATCAATGGCTATAATTGGTGGCGGCGTTATCGGCATGGAATTTGCATCAATATATAATATATTTGGTGTCGATGTGACTGTCATTGAAAAAATGCCAAATATCCTACCGAGCTTTGATGAAGAAGTAACTGCCAGTCTTTCTGAAGTACTAAAAGAGAGAGGTGTAGATATTCGTGTCAATACACAACTCAATTCGATTAAGAGACATAATGGTAAGTTGGAGCTTTCATTAGGCGCACAAAAGCTTTACGTTGATACGGTACTCATGTCAGTGGGTAGGCGAACTGTGTTACCTGAACTTCTAAATGTAGACATCCTGATAGAGAATGGTTCAGTTGTCGTAAATGATTACATGCAGTCTAGTATTCCTAATATTTATTGCATAGGTGATGCCAATGGGAAAATGCAGCTAGCACATGTAGCCTCAGCTGAAGCTATTGTAGCAGCCGACCACATTTCTCTTGGAGACGGTAAAAAAATGTCTTACAAAACCAATCCAAGTGTGGTTTATACAATTCCTGAAATTGCATCTGTAGGGTTAACCGAAAAAGAAGCCCTGAATAGTGGAGAAATTAAAACGGGGAGATTTAAATATGGTTGGAACGGTAAGGCGTTATGCATGGATGAAACTGAAGGCTATATGAAGGTTGTATCAGAAACCAAGTATAATGAGATCTTAGGCGTTCATATATTTGGCTATGATGCATCGAATTTGATTGCGGAAGCGGGTCTTGCCCTAGGTTTAGAAGCTACGGCTGATGAAATAGCACATACGATTCATGCGCATCCGACAATATCTGAAATTTTCATGGAATGTTGTGAAGAGATTGCATTTAAATCCATTCACGGTTTTTAACTATACCTTATATAGGAGGAGTGAGAATATGAATTCAAGAGAACGAGTAAGAATGGTATTAAATCACCAAGAACCAGATAGAGTACCAGTGGACTTGTGGGGATGTGCAAGTCGATTGCATACAGAGCTATATTTAGATATCTGTAAACATGTCGGTTTGGAAGCAAAAGAAGAAGATCGAATCAGAAAAGGATCAACAACAGAATATGTGGATTATCGAATCAGTGATATGGTTGGCTCTGATTTCAGACACATCCATATTGGAAAGCCCGACTACTTTTCTAAATATGAAGATGAAGATGGTAATATCATTGATGAGTGGGGTGTTGGTCGAAAGGTTATAGGTGTTCATCCATCAATTACAAAGTATCCTTTAGAGAATGCAACCATTGAAGATCTTGAGACATATAAATGGCCGATAGCTAGAGATCCTGGTCGAATTCGAGGTCTAAGAGAGCAAGCGAAAGATTGGTATGAAAATACTGATTATGCTATTACATCTACAACAGCAATCTCCGGTCTGTTCCTAGAAGTATGTCAATATTTAAGAGGCATAGAGCAGTTTTTAATGGATTTATATATAAATCCTGAATTTGCACGCAAATTAATTGAGAAGGTCACAGAACTTATTATCGATATAAATGTCTATTATCTAGAGCCGGTAGCAGAATACATTGAGTGGATAGAATTTGCTTCTGATTATGGGACACAACAATCGACATTTATTTCACCTGATATATTTAGAAAATTCTTTAAAGATAGTCATATTAAATTGGCAAAAGCTGTCAAATCAGTCAATCCGGATGTGAAGGTATTTTTACATTCATGTGGCGCTGTAAGAGGTTTGATTCCAGATTTATTAGAAGCGGGCGTAGAAATTCTAAATCCAATTCAGCCTTTGGCAACAGGGATGGATTCTGCCGAATTAAAAGCTGCGTTTGGAGATCGTGTTATTTTTCATGGTGCGGTGGATATACAAACTGCTATGAATGGAACCTTGGACATGGTTGAAGAGGATGTTAAGAAACGTATGGATGCGTTAAAGAAAGACGGTGGCTATATTTGTTCTCCTGCCAATCATTTACAAATCGATTGCCCAGTAGAAAATTTTTTCGCAATGTATGAGTTTGCAAAGATACACGGCAAGTACTAGTATGATTAAACCAATTTGGTTGAGAGTTAAGCATAAAGCAGATTATGATTTGACATTTGTTGAAGAAACAATCGGAGATCTTGAAATTCATACGGTATGTGATTATGCAGCTTGTCCAAATAGGAGTGAGTGTTATAGTAACCATACGGCTACATTTATGATTCTAGGAAAAAGATGTACTAGGACTTGTGCGTTTTGCAATGTAGAATACCAGGAAGGTCTAGCGGTAGATACGCGAGAGCCTGAACTTGTATATGAAGCTGTCAAAAGACTCAAGCTTGGTCATGTTGTGATCACATCTGTTACACGTGATGATTTAGATGATGGTGGAGCGTCTATGTTTGCTAAGGTTATCAACAAAATAAAGACCTTGAAGGAAACCCCTACAGTAGAAGTATTAGTGCCTGATTTCAAAGGAAGTGTTGAGTCTGTGAACCTAGTTCTTAATGAAAAGCCAGAAGTCTTTGGACATAATATTGAAACTATAAGCCGCTTGTATCCTTCAGTAAGGCCAGAAGCTCAATATGAGCGCTCTTTGAGAGTGCTCGGTCATGCAGCTGAAAGTCAGCACTACGCAGTGGTAAAATCGGGATTAATGGTGGGCTTAGGAGAAAACTATAAAGAAGTAGAAACGGTTCTTAATGATTTATATGATGTTGGATGCAGGATTGTTACAATCGGTCAATACTTGCAGCCATCAAAAAAACACTACCCAGTTGTGGAGTATATCAATCCAGATCAGTTTAAACAGTATGAAAAATTAGCTTATGATATTGGATTCAGCTATGTTGCATCAGGACCTTTTGTGAGAAGTTCTTACAAAGCTGCAGAAGCAGTTTCGCAATTTAATGCACATATGTGAATTAAATATTTGTAAATTGACTTAAGTGAATATTGCATGATATAATTTAAAAAAGACATCTGTAAAAAAACAATGAGAAAACCTTTTCTTCATAGAAAGGAGGGAATGGATAAAGGTTAACCCAACAATTGATCAAGAATACAATTAAGAGAGGAGGAAGTTTCAGTGGATAAACTTGTTTTATGTGTGTGTGGCGCTGGCATTAATACATCTACAAATGCAAAAATGACAATCCAAGAGTATTTACATAAAATGGGTATTTATGATGTGGATGTTCGTATAGCCACGATTGGAGACATTGAACCATTGAATGGTCGAAAGAATATGGTTGTTGTCTGGATGACTAAGATGAATGAAGATTTTCAAGCACCAGGATTTCAAGGTATGCCCTATTTGATCGGCAGTAAAAAGAAAAAAGAGGAATTAACCAAGGAAATTATTGCAAAAATGGAAGAGATATACAAGGAATAATAATATAATTTGTGGAGGAAAAACATGAATGTAGCAGCGATTTTGGGAAGTTTAGGTGGACCGGTATTGGTAGCAATCGTATTATTCATTCTCGGATTAGTTTTTCAAGCTGGACTTAGTAAGAGTTTAAGAGGCGCACTTTATGCAGGTATAGGTCTAGCAGCGTTATTTGTAATCGTTAATAATGCAACAGCAACATTAACACCAGCAATTCAGGCTTTTGCTGCAAGATTTGACACAAATCTGGTAATTACAGATGTGGGTTGGGCATCAGCTGGAATAGCATTTACATGGCCAGGGCTGGCATTTGTAATTGTGGCAACATTAGCAGTAAACGCTGTGCTAGTCATTTTGAAAGTGACTAAAACGATGTGGACGGACATTTGGAGCTTGTGGCACGGACAAGTTGTAGGCGGGTTTGTATGGTTTATTACAGGCAATGTAATACTAGGTGTTGTTGCAGCAGTAATATTTTTGACCATCGGTTCATTTGTAGCTGACTTCACTGCAAAAAAATATCAGGAATTCAACGAAATGCCAGGTATTTCAGTCCCTTGTTGCGTAACATTTCTAGGATTGTTTGCTGGTCCGGTTGATAAGATTTTTGATAAAATTCCAGGATTCAACAAGTTGAATGCTTCACCTCAGAATATCCGTAAAAAATTCGGAATTTTTGGAGAATTAGGCGTCATGGGTGCCGTAATAGGTGCTATAATAGGATTAATGGGAGGCTATAACCTAGCCGGCATATTAAATCTTGGCATACAGGTGGGAGTATTGATGGTTTTCCTTTCAAAGACTGTATCAGTTCTTTGCGAAGGAGTCATCCCTATAGCAAATTCAGTTACCGAGTTTGTGCAAGAGAAGTTTGAAGGAAGAGAGCTTTATGTTGCTGTTGATTGTGCTGCGCTTTTAGGGCATCCATCAGTAATGGCAGCCGCTGTAATTCTTTATCCTTTAACTGTACTTTTAGCAGTATTACTGCCTGGTAATGGTATGATACCAATTGCAAGCTTGGCGTTGATTCCATATTGGGTAGGTGCTGTAGCACCATATTTCAAAGGCAATGTTGTGAGAATGGTTACATTTACATTATTGTGGATGGTTCCTGCTCTACTAATAGCGACCAACATGGCAACTATTCATACTGGAACAATGGCTGCACTTGGTTTAGCCGATGCAACAGTTATGAATTCAAGCATTGATATGGGCGGAGATGTCCTAGGATTTATCCTTGTAAGATTGTTTGGTCTTTTCCAATAATTGAGAGAATAAAACTGCATAAAACGAGAGGTGTCTTGAGCGTGAATGTGTTTTATCAGCTTGAAACACTTCTTTACTTTAAAGAAAATATTGAAATCGTTTTCATTTCAGAACGGAGATGTGATAGTGTATGAGAGGAATATTGAAAGAGAATATTATAATTGGCTTACAAGCAACAGATAGAAATGATGCAATTATGAAGATAGTTCAATTATTAGTAACTAATGGCCATGTAAAGGAAACATATTATGATTCAGTTGTAGCAAGAGAAGAGATTTATCCAACCGGTTTACCGACAGAAGGAGTTCGTATAGCTATTCCACATGCAAGTTCCGAAGATATAATAGAATCAACAATTGGTATGGCAATTCTGGAGACTCCTGTTGTGTTTAATAATATGGCAGATGATAGCGAAGAACTTGACGTAAAAATAGTATTTTTGATTGCTAATGCTGCTTCAACAGAACAACCTAAGATTCTAAAACAATTAATGGAGAAATTTTCTGACGAAGACTTGTTAATATCTTTGTCTGAATCGCAAAGTGCAGAAGTTGTAATGGATTTGATAGGGAGTTGATTTTTTGAAGAAGGTATTGATTGCAGGTGGGCAATGCGGTATCACTATGTTGCGCGCACAAACTGAAATCGAGGATCGAGCGAAAGATGCTGGAATAGAAGTAAGAGTTAAAATCTTGGATTTGTGGATGAGCTCATACTTTTATGATGGTTATACCCTGATTGTAGAGATGTTTCCTTACTTCGAAGAGCAACCTTGCCCGGTATTAGATGGGAGACCATTTATTAATAGGAAAGATGAAGAAAAATTGTTAGGGAGCATAATAACGCTGTTGAGGAGTTCCGAATGATAGTCTATTTCGATAACGCAGCAACAACTAAATTAGAAGAAAGTGTTCTAGAGGTAATGCTTCCTTATTTAAAGGAGTCTTACTATAACCCATCTGCTATCTACCATGAAGCAAGGAGCTTGAAGGCTGACATCCAAGAATCCCGAACACAAGTCGCTCGATTAATAAATGCGGATATGGATGAGATTGTTTTTACTGGTAGCGGTAGCGAATCAGTTAATATGGCCATTAAGGGTTTAGCATTTAGTGAGCAAATGAATGGTCGACACCTTATTACATCCTGTGTGGAACACCATGCTGTCTTAGACTCGTTTAGATGGCTTGAGTCACAAGGCTATGAAGTGACGTATTTACCGGTGACCGAAAGCGGTATGATTGATCCCTTAGTTTTCGAAAAAGCTATAAGACAAGATACTATACTTGCATCTTTTATGTGGGTAAATAACGAAACCGGTGCTATCAATGATATGGAAAGTATATGTGCTATCAAAGAGAGATACGGCATTACACTTCACACAGATGCAATCCAGGCTATAAAAACTGAACTGATTGATGTTAAGATATTGCCCATAGATATGCTGTCGATTTCTGCTCATAAAATAGGAGGCCCAAAAGGAATAGGCGCTCTTTACAAAAAGCGGGATTTGGCTTTAACACCAATGATACATGGAGGCAAACAAGAGTCTGGATATAGAGCTGGAACTGAGAATGTTTCAAACATCATTGGTTTTGGTCAAGCTGCCTCAATACAAAGAGATACAGTTGTACAGAGCAATTATAAGATGAAAGAAATCAAACAAAGGTTTATCGAAGGGATTACAACTATAGAAAAGTACATTATTAATGGAAGTCAAAAAACAAGTACTAGTTCAATTTTAAATGCTTGTTTTGCAGGAGTTACAGCTGAAGCACTTTTGTTACATTTAAACAAAAAAGGGATTTTAGCATCGATGGGCGCCTCATGTAATTCCATGTTGATAGAACCATCATATGTACTAAAAGCCATGAATGTTCCAGAACTGTATATTGACGGTTGCTTACGATTTTCATTTAGCAAGTACAATACAATTGATGAAGTGGATTATACAGTTTCTGAACTTAAGAGAATTATAAAGCATTGCAGGAGTTAATTCTGTAACGATAAATAAGAAAAAAACACTAGGATTGAATTGATGAAGGAACACTATTTACAATTTAGTGATAAGTATAAACAGGGTTCTTTGGTTCAAGGTGGCGTTTGAAACGCCATCTGAACCTTAGAAACCGTTATCCAGGGACTCTACAGTCCTTATCTCCCACTTATGGAAGTGGGAGTAGTCATCGGATAAATCAAGTATGATTTGAGCTGATTAAATTAGACGATGTATTGAAGGAGGAAATAATGGAACAAATTTTAGTACAAATAGGAGAATCACTGCAAAAGGGAGATTTAGAAGAAGTAGTTAGTTCATGCAATGAAGCACTAAATAGAAAGATTAACGCGTCCGACATTTTGGCAGCCATGTTGAATGGTATGGGTGTGATTGGTGATAAGTTCAAGCATAACGAAGTTTTTGTACCTGAGGTTCTTATCGCTGCAAGAGCTATGAATGGTGGATTGAATATCATCAAGCCATATTTGATTGATGAAGGAGCAAAATCTTTAGGTAAAGTAGTTATTGGTACCGTCAAGGGTGATCTACACGATATTGGAAAAAATATTGTAAGTATGATGATGACTGGCTCTGGATTTGAAGTCATCGATTTGGGTGTAAACGTGACGGCTGAAAAGTTTGTTGAAGCATTAGAAGTTAATAAGCCAGACATTTTATGTATGTCTGCGTTATTGACAACAACCATGATTAATATGAAAGAGGTTATTAATGCAATAGAGGAAAAAGGGTTAAGAGAACAAGTCAAAATCATGGTAGGTGGCGCTCCGTTGTCAGATCGCTTTGCACAGGATATCGGTGCTGATATGTTTGCACCTGATGCTTCAACTGCCTCCGAAGAAGCTAAAAAATTCATGATGTAGATTGAGTTCGCTCAAAGAATTTATAGAAGGAGCAAATATGAGACTAATCGGAATTGGAGCCAGTGAAGGTGTGGCATTCGGTAAAGTTTTCAAGCTAGATAAAGTGGTATTTGAACTGAGTGATGAGAAAACTGAAGTACCGGAAGAAGAGATTATCGCATTAAGAAAAGCAATAGGAGCTGCAGAAAAACAAATTGAAGAGATCAAGACTAGAGCTATAGCGCAACTATCTACAGAAGAAGCTGCTATTTTTGATGCCCATCTGGCAATCCTCAATGATCCAGAATTGATGGATCAAACCTGCTGCTTAATTCAGCAACAACATTTCAAAGCGGAAAAGGCATATTATGAGATTGCTGAGAAATTTACCAGTATTTTTGAAATGATGGATAATGACTATATGAAGGAACGGGCTGCTTATATAAAAGATGTTTCGCGAAGAGTTTTATCCAATCTTTTACAAGTAACATTGACTGATCCAACAGATATAAAAGAGGAAGTCATTATAGTGGCAGAAGACTTGACACCTTCAGATACAGCACAACTAGATAGAAGGTATACCAAAGGATTTGTGACTCAAGTAGGTGGTAGAACCAGTCATAGTGCCATCATGGCAAGATCTTTGGAAATTCCTGCTGTGGTAGGAATTGAGGGAATTTTTTCCAAAGTGGCTCACGGAGATAATCTTATGATTGATGGGTCTTCGGGGTCCGTAATTATTAATCCCACAGCAGATGATTGGAAAGAATTTAATGAAAAAAAAGCTGACTTTGAAAAGAAAAAAGAAGGTATGTTAGCATACAAAGATCAACCAACCTTGAGCAATGATGGATGCAGTGTTGAGTTAGCGGCAAATATCGGTTCTGTACAGGACTTAGAGGGCGTCTTACAAAATGGGGCAGAAGGTATTGGGCTTTTTCGCACAGAATTCTTATTCATGGGCAAAAAAACGTGCCCGGACGAAGAATTGCAGTATGAAGCCTATAAAACTGTGTTGGAGACTATGGGTGACAAACCAGTGGTCATTCGAACCTTGGATGTAGGTGGGGACAAAGAAATTGATTATATTCACGTATCTGATGAAATGAATCCTTTTTTAGGCCATCGAGCCATAAGATTATGTCTTGATCGCCAGGATATTTTCAATATCCAGCTCAGAGCACTCTTGAGAGCCAGTTTTCATGGGAATTTGAAAATTATGTTTCCAATGATTGCTACCTTAGATGAATATCGAGAAGCCAAAAAAATGCTAGAAGCATGCAAGGTCGATTTATTGCAAGAAGGATATCCAGTCAGTGAACGAATAGAAGTAGGGATTATGGTTGAAATACCATCGACAGCTGTGTTGGCAGATCAATTTGCCAAGGAAGTGGATTTCTTTTCTATTGGTACAAATGATTTGATACAGTATACCTTTGCAGCAGACCGTATCAATGAAAAGGTGGCTTACTTGTATCAACCCTTCAATCCAGCTTTACTTCGAATGATTAAAATGGTTATAGACGCTTCTCATTCAGTTGGAAAATGGACAGGGATGTGTGGTGAAATGGCAGGTAATATTATGGCTGCACCTTTGTTATTAGGACTAGGCTTGGATGAGCTTAGTATGAGTGCCACGAGTATTTTACCTATCCGTAAATTGATGGCAGATATTAACAAAAAAGAAATGGAACAGTTAGCAAAGAGAGCTCTTCAGTGTGGTACTAGTGATGAAGTGTTAGATTTGATTAAAGACTATATCAACTTTTAGGAGGCGTGAAGATGATCAAAAAAGAATTTGAGATGTTTGATAGCATGGGATTACACGCAAGACCCGCGTCATTGCTGACCAAAAAAGCATCTAGTTATGGTGCCGATATAAAGATTGAATACAAAACAAAAGAAATCAACGCAAAATCCATAATGGGCGTGATGGCCTTAGGAGTATGCAAAGGAGAGATATTCAGCATTATCGTGGATGGCGATGATGAAGAAACGATTATTGAAGCATTGACTGATACCCTCAGAGAAAATAAATTAATCTACGAATTATAAAATGAATCAAACTACGGGAAGCCTAAAGAAGATTCCTCCACTGACCATTGGGAAAGCACTTGTGGAAGTACTGCCTTTGATGGTGAGTAAGTATGGAGAACGGATAATTTGGGTTACAGGAGGCAATTCATTCAATGAAAGCCTTTGGGGAAATAAGATTAAGGCATTGATGCCCCAACTCTCTTCCCAGTGGCAATGGATTCAAGTGAGCGGTGAGCCTCAAGTGGATTGGATGCAAGAGAGAATAGATGCTCTGCGCTCTAGGAAGCCGTGGGATCTCGTGGTGGCGATAGGGGGTGGCAGTGTCCTTGATGTTGGGAAAGGTCTTTCAGCTATGATGCTTGTATCAGATCCGCTAAAGGCTTATTTAGAAGGGGTTGGCTATTTAAATCATCCAGGAACCAAGATTCCTTTTGTGGCGGTACCGACGACTTCAGGCACAGGCAGTGAAGTGACAGCGAATGCTGTATTTGGTCAGATCGGGCCTGATGGTTATAAAAAATCGTTGAGGCACGAGGGCCTTATTCCAGATGAGGTTATTATTGATGGAGACCTTCTTTTGACATGTCCCCTTCACGTAACCGCGCAAAGTAGCATGGATGCTTTGACTCAATTAGTGGAGGCCTATTTGTCCAATAAGGCCAATATGATCACAGACGCTCTGTGTCTTCATGGCTTAAGATTATTTCAAAAGAGCTTCTATAGACTATTTCATGGAGAGGAAAAGAATAGTGAGGTGCGTATTCAGATGGCCATGGCAGCCACCCTTTCAGGCATTGGATTGTTGAATGCAGGCTTAGGAACAGTCCATGGTATGGCATCCACCATAGGTGGGAAAGCATCCATTCCACATGGATTGATTTGTGGTCGACTTATGAGACCAATCAACGAAATGATGATTGAGTATGTTTTGAAAGAACCTGAAAAATATGGCACTACCCTTGGTAAATATGAGACTATGACTGCTATTTTTTGTCCTGATAAGCCCAAACAAGAAATTCAACAATGGATTGCCTGTTTGAAAAACTTTGAATCGATGTCCGAGTTGGCAAATTTATCGGATCAGAACGTATCAAGGGAAGATTGGCTTCAATGGGCTGCAGATAGTGGCGATAAAAACAATCCATTGGTGTTAAGTCCTAGTGATCGCCAAAGGGCAATGATGAAAGCTTTGAAAGGCTAATTTTGGTATCAAATCAGAAGCACTAAAAAAGATCTATTAGTAGATTCATTAGAAATCTATTGATAGATCTTTTTTAGTGCTTCTGATTTGATACCAAAATTAGCCTTTCAAAGCTTTCATCATTGCCCTTTGGCGATCACTAGGACTTAACACCAATGGATTGTTTTTATCGCCACTATCTGC
>JAHRFV010000255.1 GCA_019084435.1 Dethiosulfatibacter sp. | reverse complement strand
GACTACTCTCTATGACAACACCCAGATATTGATTTGGAGTCTCTAAATCCTTGACTCTTCTGTTTCTGTGCATATTTTTCTATTCACAGTATTCTTAACTATTTAATTATTTAGTTGACTTTTGTATAGCTGGCTCCTAATGTTTTTAAAATATTTTATTTACTCTTATAAGTGATTGATATATCACTTCTGGAGTCACTTTAAATGGCATCTTGTGCGCATTTGGTCCGGAATTACAGGTGGCTTCTGCAATTCGCCACATTATATCTTCATCCAGCTTAATGACACCCAAATCCCTAAATGACAAAGGTAAACCAACTTTCTTATAAAACCCAATCACCTCTGCCCATTCATTTTCATCCCAGTTATTTTCAACTAGATATTCTGTAACAAGCTGAACTATAGTTCCAAAAGCTACACCCTCTCCATGCATTACTGGGAAAGGTTTTAGAACTGCAGTCATTCCATTATAAATAGCATGAGCTATAGCACATCCGTTATTTTCAAATCCAACACCACTCAAAAAAACGTTCGCTTCAACGATTTTTTCGAGCTCTTCTGACCATCGTTTCTCTTCTACCGATTTTTTTGCTTCTTGACCATACTTTAATAAAACATCATTGCATATTTTCGCAAGACCATATGCAGCTTCAGTCTGTATGCCTCCGGTGAAATTAACTGAACAAGAACGTTTGCAAGCTCTGGCTTCATAGTATGTGGCAAAAGCATCTCCCATACCTGCAACCAATAGTCTTACTGGAGAATTAGCGATAATTGTTGTATCAACCAAAACTAAATCTGGATTTTTCTTCATTCTTATTGATTTTAAAAATGTGCCATCTTCTTCATATATCACAGAAAGTCCACTGCACGGGGCATCTGAAGATGCTGCAGTAGGAATTATCACTAGAGGTAAGTTACACAAATCAGCAACCAGCTTAGATGTGTCAATTACCTTCCCACCACCTATTCCAATAACTCCCTCAGATTTCTTCAATTTTACAATACTCGAAATTCTCTCAGCTTCAGCTAGAGTGGATTCATTATTGAAAATTGCATACTGGTACCTTCCTGTGCTTCCTTTGAAACCTCTTTCTATGCTCTCTCTTATAATAGACAGAACAATCGAATCCGTTACTATTACAAAACGTTCTCCTGCAAATTTCACATGTTCATACAAATTTTTAATTATATCTTTACCTTGATAATATTTTCCAGGCGCTACTAAGCTTTTGTACATTTTATTTCTCCTTAAAATATGGTTAGAGCTATTTTTTAATGATTTAATATTAACCTAGCAATTTCTATGCCATAAGTGATCCCTTGAAAATTTCTTTCTATTTTTTTTTATATAAATGACAACCTCTAAATTTCAACGCTAAAATATCTTACAAATCATCATAGTTCTTAATAGAAAATTCACTTTAATAACTTACACCGAAATTTTGATGCATAAATAATTCGCAATGCTTTTTTGCATCAAGAATATTTGTAGTAATCTACCTACCCTCTAGATTGAATATTCCGGAATAGATTGTGCCAACCTGTTCGGTGTAGTATCCCTATATACAGAGAATTCCTAGGATGGAAACCCAGCATGACATCACTCATAATAGAAGGCTTTCGTGGCATAAACCTGTTGTTATTATCCGGAATTGCGTATCTAAAAATCCGGTCACTCTTTCTAATACGCAAGTATATTCACTATCTTCTCTGTCAGTTCTAAACCCTTATTCTGAGATCATATTCACATTACGATTTATTGCTTTTCGAATCGCATCAGTCGGAATGTTTCCTGTTCTGTAATTTGATTTATTCCTTATCGACTCACCTCGACTACAGTGTTCTTATGCTAGAAGCATAAAAAAAGAGCTCTTAAAAAAGGCTCTTTCTAACAATCTATTAGACTTAATATTTATAAAACCCTTCGCCTGATTTTCTCCCAAGCAAACCACTATCAACCAATTGTTGCATGAGCTGACTAGGCCTGAATCTTTCACCATATGCATCAAACAATATTTCATCAACCTTTATATTTAAATCATGTCCTGTGATATCAAGCAACTTAAATATACCAACTGGATGTCCTAATCCATGTACACAAACTTTATCTATATCTTCTGGTGAGCAAACTCCTTCCTCTACAAGACGACAAGCTTCCATACAGAATACATGAAATAATCTATTTAAGGCAAATCCTACAACATCTTTGACTTTAACCGCTTCTTTTTCAATTGCTTTTAATAACTCGAATGTCGTTTCAATAGTTTCCTCACTAGTCAACAAGGCAGGAATAACTTCTACTAACCTCATTACACTTGCTGGTGAATTGAAATGGGTTCCAATAAATTTATCGACACGTTTTTTTGAAACAGCTGAAGCAAGTTTTGTTATAGAAATGCTTGAAGTATTGCTAGCAATTATACAGGTTTCTTGGCAAATTTCATCAAGTTTTTTGAAGATATTTTGTTTTATATCTAAATCTTCGATTACTGCCTCAATAACAAAATCGCAATCTACAAGCTGAGTCAAATCTGCTGTAGTGTATACTCTATCCATCACTTGTCTTTTTAAATCAGCATTAAACTTTCCTTTTTGAATACTTCTATCCAAAACTTCTTCTTGTTTAGCTTTTCCTTTTGCTGCGATTTCCTCAGTTATATCAGTTAATATAACTTCAAATCCACATTTTGCAAAGCATAATCCAATTTCTGCGCCCATCATTCCAGCGCCAACGACCCCTACCTTATTTATTTTCATATTATCCTCCTTGAACAACAGTAAATTAGTTACAATTTTCAATTACTAAAGCCATCCCTTGTCCACCACCTATACAAAGACTCACAACACCATATCTTCCATTTCTTTTCTTTAATTCATATATAAGTGTAGTTAAAAGTCTTGTTCCACTGTTTGCCAAAGCGTGTCCATGAGCTATAGCTCCACCATTTACATTAACACGTTTGTATAATTCAGTTTCCATGTCCATGCCTAGTTCTTTTAAAACTCCTAATGCTTGAGCAGCAAAAGCTTCATTAATCTCAAACAGATCAATATCTTCTAATGATAATCCAGCTTTATCCAATGCTTTATGAATCGCTGAAACAGGTCCAATTCCCATAACATTTGGATCTACACCCACACTGCTATAGCTTATTATTTTAACTAAAGGCTGACATCCTAATTTAGCAGCTTTTTCTTCAGACATTACAACAACTGCAGATGCTCCATCATTCATACCTGATGAATTTCCAACAGTAACAGAACCCTCTTTTTTGAAAACTGGTCTTAAAGAAGCTAGTGACTCCATTGTTGTTTCCGGTCTTGGATGCTCATCTTTATCAAAAGTAAAACGATCTCTTCTAAGTTTTACTTCATAAGGAATAATTTCATCTCTAAATTTATCCTCATCAACTGCTGCTTTCATTTTTTGTTGGCTGTCAAATGCGAATTTATCTTGTTCTTCACGTGTGATACAATATTTTTCAGCAATATTTTCAGCAGTTATTCCCATGTTTAGTTCTGGATAAATTGACTTAGGCTGAACAATAGTAACCCCATGAGTAAACGTATCATAAATATTTTTGTCTCCCAATCGAAAAGGCTCATATCTTGTTGAAGGATCTAAATAGTAAACCATTCTTGACATTACTTCTACACCTCCTGCGATTACAACTTCTGCATTTTCAGAGTTAATCTCTTGAGCGGCACTTACAACTGCCTGTAATGATGAAGCACATTGTCTGTCTACAGTAAAAGCAGGTACTTCTATAGGCACCCCTGCTACAAGAGACGCACATCTAGCAATATTTGGTGTATATCCATAAACATCTCCAAAAATTACTTGCTGTACATCTTCGAGATTAATTTTTGAACGCTTTGAAACTTCTTGTATAACTACAGCTGCTAAATCTTGAGCCTCTACAGTCTTTAAGCTGCCTAGATATCCTCCCACAGCAGTTCTTACTGCACTAGTTATAACACATTTTTTCATTAAGTGACCTCCTGTTTTTTTATTTATTCATAAAATTAGGTTTTCTTTTTTCGAGAAAAGCCTTCATCCCTTCTTTTTGATCATGTGATTTAAATAATTCTGCCCATATATCAGCTTCTTCTTGGGTTGACCTGTTATAATCTGTATCTGCTATACCATTTCTTATGGATTTTTTTGCTGCAATCAATGATACTAAGCTTTTTCTTTTTAACTTTTCAGCCCATTCTACAGCAGTTCTGTATACTCTCTCATCATCTACCATAAGATTTGAGAGCCCAATTTTTTCAGCTTCAGTACCGTCAATTACTCTGCTCATGAAAATCATTTCTTTAGCTTTGCTTTCTCCTACAATTCTCGGAAGTCTAATTGTTCCACCTGCTCCCGGTATTATACCTAAGTTCAGTTCAGTCAGTCCCATCTTTGCACCTTGTCCTGCAATTCTAAAGTCACAGCATAACGCAAGCTCCAGTCCTCCTCCAAAAGCATATCCTTCTATAGCTGCTATTGTAGGAATATTCAGATTACATATTTTATTGAATGTGTCTGTGAAGACGAATGCTTTTGCTTCCAAAGTATTACATCCAGACATTTGCTTTATATCTGCGCCAGCTGCAAAATTCTTATCACTGTGAAAAATCAACACGTGTATTTCTGAATTATCTTTTATTTTATCAATTATAACGTCGAGTTCATCAACAATATCTTTTGATAAAGCATTAAAGACATCCGGTCTATTAATGCTAATTGTAGCAATTCTATTTTCTATATTCAATATTATTTCTTTATTCATCTTCTACCTGCCCTATTACTTTTGTATATTTTTGTTATCGCATTGCGAGAGTAACTTCTCCTGATGCTGCCAAATCTCCTTTGTTATAAACCTCAGTACTACATGTAGCAATTCCTTTTTCTTTTTTATCCAAAGTTAATTGTGCATGAATCTCTATTGTGTCATCAGGTTCTATTTTACTCATAAATCTAACATTATTAATACCTATAAAAAATGGTGTAGTATTATTATATCGTTGCATAGAGAGTAACAATATATCTGCAGTTTGAGCCATACATTCCACTGTATAAATTCCAGGGAAAACAGGAGCATTGGGAAAATGTCCTTTGAAAATTTCTCTATCAGGGCTGATGTAAAATTTTGTTTTAATAGATTCTCCATCTTTCAATTCTATAACTTCATCAACCAAAAGCATTGGATCCCTATGAGGAATAATGTTTTTTATTTGTTCTTTATCCATATACATTTTTTACCACCTTTCCTAAAAAAAATCTTATTGTTATTATACGTTCAATAAATTTTCAAAATTGTCTCATTTTGATATTTCTGTTGTGTCTCATTTTTTAATATTTATCTTCCCATCCATCCTCCATCGACTAACATAACAGTACCGTGAACATAATCTGAAGCTCTTGAAGAAAGATAAATTGCCGCACCTATCATATCCTCAGGTGTCCCATATCTTCCAGCAGGAATTCTATCTAGTATTTGAGCATTTCTAATACTATCAACTTTTATTGCAGCTATATTGTCTGTGTCCATATATCCCGGTGCGATTGCATTAACATTAACTCCCTTGACAGCCCATTCGTTTGAAAAAGCCTTTGTTAATTGTGCAATTCCACCTTTACTAGCTGCATAGGCCGGAACTGTAAAACCTCCAGAAAAACTTAATAATGAAGCAATATTTATAATTTTTCCTTTTCCTTTTCTTATCATTATCTCTCCAGACTTTTGACTCAAAATAAAAGCTGATGTCAAGTTTACATTCAGAACGTATTCCCAGTCTTCAAGAGGAAATTCTACAGACGGATGTCTTATTTGCGTACCTGCATTATTGATTAAAATATCCAAATCTCCTAAAATAGACACAGATTCATCAAAAGCCTCTTTTACTTTTTCAGCATTACTGAAATCTGCAATTACTCCAAAAACCCTAGCATCATCTGTGCTCATTTCTCTAGCAACCTCTAATATTTTTTCATTAGTCCCCAGAATAACCAACTCAACACCAGCATCATGTAATCCTTGCGCCATGCCTTTTCCTAATCCTCTGCTCGCACCTGTTATAATTGCTTTTTTGCCATTAATATCAAACAACCCTGACATTTATATCCTCCATTTTGTAATTATAATTATCCTATATTCCATCAGAAACTATACCACTTTTATTTTCTTCTTCACGTGTTTTTTACCCTTTTTTTATGCTCTGCATGACCTCTATTGGATAGGTTTTAGATCTATCTTTTTACAATATATTTGGTCATAATATGCT
>JAHRFV010000321.1 GCA_019084435.1 Dethiosulfatibacter sp. | reverse complement strand
TCCTTTTCTTAATTGATTAGCGCTTTTTTGCAAGGCTGCTAGAGGTTTTGTGAAGACTGAGGCTGACATTCTTGAATACAACAATGTACTGATAATCAACAGTAAAACATATATTGATATGATTATTGTTGATTATCAGTACATTGTTGTATTCAAGAATGTCAGCCTCAGTCTTCACAAAAACTCTAGCAGCCTTGCAAAAAAGCGCTAATCAATTAAGAAAAGGAGATTATTCTGCCCGATCAGACCTTGGACTCAATAATGAGATTGGGGATTTGGAAAACGCATTTAACGAAATGGCTGATCAAATTCAGCAGGAAATCAACTTAAGAAGAAAATCCGAGAACAGCAGGAAGCAACTGACCCTTGATATAGCTCATGATTTAAAAAACCCTCTCGCAATCATTATGGGCTATGCTGAATACTGTCTGAACAATCCTGACAAGATTAATGAAAAGCACATCCAATCAATATATCAAAATAGTTATAGAGCTGATACCCTCATAAAAAACCTTTTTGAATTGTCAAAACTGGATAGTCCGGAGTATAGACTCAATACCATCAAAACAGACTTGTCTGAATATCTGAGATCTAAAATGGCTGATTATATAAGTATGCTGGATTCAGCGGATTTCTCATATGAATTTGATATTCCTGAATTTGAAATTCATGTGGATATGGATCACCAAGCAATGGATAGGGTTATCGGTAATCTGATGGAAAACACATTGAGATACAATGAAATGGGAACTAAGCTTTCACTTACTCTTAAGAAAGTAGATGATCATGCTGAAATCACCTTAATGGATGATGGTATTGGCATATCTTCAGATTTATGTGAAGATATATTCAACCCCTTTGTAAGGGCTGATCGTTCGAGAAATTCAGAATCTGGTGGAAGTGGGCTTGGCTTATCTATTGTTGAAAAAATAATAAAAATGCATAATGGAACAATATCATTGGTTTCAGAGATTGACAAGGGTTGCAGATTTATTATCGGCTTGCCTTTGAGCAAGTAGAATACTACTAATCTGATATATTCAGAGGCTATTCCACAAATACTGGAATAGCTTTTATTATGTGGTTTTTTAAGGATTGTTTAAGATAAGGATTAGATTACTTTTAGATTAGTATATTAGAATCTATCTTGTAGAAAAACTAATTATTAATCTGAAGGAGTTAAAAATGAAAAAATTTATTGCTGTGTTATTGATTATGACAACTTTGTTGTCTTCAAGCCTTGTACCGGTGTATGCGGAAAACGCTGTTGAATCATCGATTGACCACATTCTAATAAGAAAAACATTTGATGATGAGATCCAGAAAACAATCCAAAGTGGAAAGGCTAAGGGCGCTGTTGCGACATTGATAATTGAAGGTCAGGAATCACTTAAATCCGGTTACGGTTATGCCAATGAAGACCAATGTATCGAGCCTGAACCAGATCTGATTGGCTTTCGAATCGGCTCAATTTCCAAAACATTTGTAGCACTAGCTGCGCTCATAGCTGCTGAAGACGGAAAGCTTGACTTGAATACTGACATTTCCAAGTATCTTGAAAGTGATTTTCCTAAACTGCAATACCCGGTTACCATGCATCACTTGCTGACACATACAGGCGGTTTTGAGGAGTACCTCACCGGTATGGCTGTTAAAAATGTCAGTGACACCGAACCCCTTTCTATTACAGTACGTAAATACATGCCTGAGCAGATTTTCAAACCAGGAGAGGTAGCTTCATACTCCAATTATGGAACAGCGCTTGCAGCTTATGTGATTGAGTGTGCAACCGGTATTGATTTTGCAGATTATAGCGACAGCAGGATATTCAAACCACTTGGTATGAATCATACAACCTTTGAGTATATGCAGGATACTGTCTGTGTCTCCCATGCCTACATGCCGGATGGCAAAGAGACCCTTGATCTCTACATGAATCTATACCCTGAAGGATCTGCAGTATCGACAGCTCATGACATGGGAACATATATCAAGTGGATGATGAGTGATGAAGAAAATCTACTTAGCATGGAAAGCAAACAAGAACTTTTAACACAACAGTTTTCTTCTTCTGATGAGTTAGCGGGTATAGGCTATGTTTGGAATATTAAAACAAGAAACAATCACACCTATTATGACAAGAAAGGCCAGACACTTCATTTCTATTCGAGAGTGGTGCTTATCCCTGAATTTGATGCTGGTATATTTCTTTCCTTCAATACCTATGTCCCTGATCAAGAAATAACAGAAATCATCAATAAAGTCATAGATCTATTGATGGGTGAAAAAACAGATCCGATTTCTGTGGCCGGTGCAAATATTGATATAGAAGGCTGTTATGTAAATGTGTGGTCAAGCTTTAAAACCGCTGAAAAATTACTTAGATTTTTCATTCCAGGAAAGATGATAGAACTAACAGGATCCCTTTCTCAGGGATACCAACTGGAGGGCGAAAAAATTACGCATCTGGGTAACAATGCGTACGATACACCTATAGGAACTGTCAAATTTATTGAAAGAGATGATAAGACTCACCTCGTAACTGATTTTTCTCAGACCTACACCAGAATAAACGGTTTGGAGAACGAAGGTGTGACACTCATAGTCACCGTGTTATTCTTGGTGTTGAGTCTTTTATATGCAGTTATTTCATTCATCTATTTCTTGAAAAAAAAGACATTATCCTGTCTGACCGGTATAACATCAATCATAAAGCTTCTGTCAACGTTTGGACTTGGAATAGCTATCTATATTGGGATTCTAAATTATGCCATATTGAACTATATCTTCTTTATCAATCTGGCTTCCTGGTTTATAGTTATGGCAACTTTGACTCACTTGGTGTATTCAATAGTGGATAATATCAACAGTGAGTTAAGATTCCTTAAATACACAGATATTTTATATAATATTGTCAGCATAGCCTTTTGTCTGATTCTCTTAAATCTGAACCTGCTGATCTGATCTACATCTTTCTACTGCCTGGTTTTACGGCTTCTGTGCCATTTTTACATTCCGGGCAGTTTTCCTGTTCATAGGCCTCAAAAAACAATTCGATAGCGCTGTAGATTGGCAAATGTATATCGCTGATCTTTCTGTCAACGAGACATCCAATCCCTATAACTTTACCGCCGTAGGATTCGATGACCGCTGCTGTTTCAAGGGATGATTTCCCTGTTGTAACAACGTCTTCCATGATCAATACTTTTTCACCGGACTTGATTTCAAATCCTCTTCTCAGTGTCATAACGTTATCTACTCTTTCGGTGAAGATTGTTCTAATGTTTAGCTGTCTTCCTAGCTCATACGCAGCCCTTATACCACCCATTGCAGGACCGACAATCACATCTATCCCCAGTTCTTTAACTTTGTCCGCAACTGCAGACACCACTTTTTGTGCGCGATCCGGATACTGCATCAATTTTTCGCATTGGACATACTTCTGACTATGCTTTCCTGATGATAGCAAAAAATGACCCTCAAGTACTGCCTCACTTTTTTTGAATAATTCCAATAATTCCATCTTAATCCTCCCTGCAAAAAACAAAAGG
>JAHRFV010000206.1 GCA_019084435.1 Dethiosulfatibacter sp. | reverse complement strand
TTAAAATTTGCCATTGGATAGTGCTCAGCTACCGGTGTACCGCCTACCCAAAACGTTCTACCTGACAAGAATTGCTTGAGATTGAAGATGTTGTCATAAAGTCTTTCGGCCTCATCTTTTGTTGTTGGAACAAGACTGCAGTTATACTCTACTGCTCTTCTCACTGTTTCCCACCAATACTCTCTTCTTCTCTCTTCTGAAAGCCATCTTGAATAGGTTCTATAATAGACAAAGTTACCCAACTGTTTCATAGGGGATTCTTTATGCTTATAATTGCTAATGAATTCTTCAGATAAAACTCTACCGTCACGTCTCTTTCTTGCGTCTCTGGACTTGTCTCTCTCATATCTATATAGAATATACCTTTTTGCAACATCTTTTCGACTACTGTCCATTAGCCTATCTTCCACCATGTCTTGAATGATTTCGACTGTGATGGCTTTATTCGATGATGTCACAATATTTCTTATGTCGCTAGCTATTGACTGAGCAATTTCTACATTAGCGCCATCCTTAGTTTCATTCATGGCTTTTATAATTGCATTAACAATTTTCTCGCTTCTGAAATCTACTATTTCTCCTGTCCTTTTTAGTATTTGTGCCATTTGATACCCTCCCAACATATAGTGTTTCTAAGTAAAAAAATAAACCTGAATACACAATATATTGTATCACCAGGTTCAGGGTTAGTCAAATGATTACCCTCATTTTTATCTCTTTCTATAAGCATTAATAATACTTGCTTATACGCTATTTGCATAATTATAGTTTTGACTTGTACTGACAAAAAGTCTTGTTTTGCAAATGATTCAAGCTTCTAAATCTTTCTTATGTTTTTTTACCTCAATCCAATCTCCAATCTACCTTCTCTATGCCGTACTTTTCAAGGAAGTCATTTGCCTTGCTGAAGTGCTTGCTGCCGAAAAATCCTCTGTAGGCTGATAATGGACTTGGATGTGGCGCAGTCAGCACTAAGTGCTTAGAATTAGTAAGCATTGATTTTTTATTCTGTGCCGGTTTTCCCCATAGAAAAATAACAATTGGACGATTTTGTGTATTAACAGCCTGAATGACGGCATCTGTAAACTTTTCCCATCCCATGCCTTGATGCGAATTGGCTTGGTGTGCTCTAACAGTAAGTACCGTATTTAAAAGCAATACGCCTTGGTCTGCCCATTTTTTCAAGTACCCGTGGTTAGGTATCGTGCATCCGATATCATCATGTAATTCTTTATAAATGTTCTGAAGTGATGGTGGTATCTTTTGTCCAGGCATTACCGAGAAACTTAATCCGTGGGCTTGATTTTCATTGTGATAAGGGTCTTGGCCTAGTAGCAAGACTTTTGTGTTCTTCAAAGGCGTGTAATGGAGCGCATTGAAGATATCATGCTTGTCAGGATAAACGACACGAGTTTTATACTCTGATATCAGAAATTTGCGTAATTCAATATAATATTGTTTTTCAAATTCTTTTGAAAGCACTTCATTCCAATCGTTATTTAAGATTTGAGACATAATTCCTCCAGTATGCATACATGCCAATAATTATTCATGATTTTCAAATGATGAACATTTTTGTTATTAGCATATCCTCAATATTGTCTGTAGTATAGCTGACCTTGTATGAATCTATCCTCTTGACGCCTGGGTAATAAGAAGCTCTTAATGCTTTCATATGTGTATTGTAACTTATGCTGACTTCAAACGAATTAGGTAATACGACATGACATTTATCTATACTCCCGATTGCTTGAATTGTTTTTTCTCTCAACAAATCCAAAGCATCCGCTCTATTCAGGCTGATAACACCATCACCAAAGCCCTCTTTCATTGGTGCGGTAATAATACTCTCATTGAAACTTTCTGCCCAATCGCAAATCATTTTATCTCCTGATATCATTATTACCGGCACCCCAAATTTAGCTGCAGCATATGCATGCAATAGATATTCGGAGCAGATCATATCATTAAGCATCATTTTATTGACCATTGTATGCATTGTATGGGACAGCGGATTTCCTGTCATAGATGCAGCTGAATGATATCCTAAAAATATAGCCGCGTCAAATGTGCTATCCAATCCTTGGACCATTGAATAGGGGCTACCCAACCATTCTCTTATTATTTTTACATTCTTTGGGAGCATATCGTAAAAAATATTCTTCCCAGTATCATGAGCGTCCTTGACAACAATTTCGTCAACGCCGTTTTCCAATAAGGTTTCACAAACTGCCTTAACTTCAAGTGTCATTTCTTCAGCTGCTTTGAAGTGTTCTGCTTCTCCTAGGATTGTTTCTTTCCAACTTGTAACGCCTGCACATCCTTCAATATCTGCACTAATAAATATTTTCATTTCTTCCTCCTGAATATTTAGTACCTCAAATCCTCATCTAGTATAATGCCTTCGGCTATTATATTTGTATCTCCTATCAACTGGAGTTTTTCTAGATTTTCACCATTCATCCGAATTGCGATATCCAGTGAGCCTCCTGGGACATTGATTCTTATCAAATCTTTTTCATGCTCTTTTCTCAAGAATAACGTCAAAGCGACACATGCAGAGCCAGTCCCACAAGCTAAAGTAAAGTCCTCAACACCTCTTTCATAAGTCCTCACTGTTACTGTCAGATCTTCCTCAATATCATAAAAATTAATATTGGCACCTTTAGAAAACGTTTCATGATAACGCAATGCTGTGGCAAGTCCAATCAAACTCGTATCATCGGCATTTTTTAGTCCTTTATACTCTATAACCACATGTGGAAGTCCCGGATTTCCAAGCTCTATATATGATACAAGATAATCGACCTGATTTACAGAAACAGTCTTATGCAATTCCATTATCTCGGGGAGGTTAAGCAAAACACCGACCAGTCTATCCTTTATCACCTCGCCTGTGACAACACCAGCTGTAGTTACGAAAGTCATTCGTTTCTTGGCTATTCCATTCACATAAGCATATCTTGTTATACATCGAGCTCCATTTCCGCACATCTCTCCTATGCTGCCATCTGAATTAAAAAACCTCATTCTAAAATCAGTGTGATCATCAGTAGTTTCCAATGCCATCAAGCCATCCGATCCAATAGAGAGGCGTCTTGTACAGATTTTTTTTGCCAATGTCTGAAGTTGATCAGATGATAATACGTATTGTCGATTGTCAATAATAATAAAGTCATTCCCCAAACCCTGCATTTTTGTAAACCTTATGTCCATAATCATTGCCTCCTCAGATGAGTTTATCGTTCTCAATTTGTTAAGTTATAGCACACTTTTGAAAAATCTGTAAAAGTTTCCTCCTATAATCTTCTTAAGTGTTTCTTCCGAATATCCTCTTCTAAGAAGCTCCTCTGTGATTTCTAAGCTTTCTTCATGGTTTTCCAATACGTCAACTCCTGGTTCTGAGCTAAAAAGGAGATTGCAAAGGTCAAAACCAAATCCAATATTGTAATCACTTGACTCAAGAATTATATGTTCGATGTGATTACAGATTTGTTCAATATTCTGTTGATCGTTTTCCAACGAAACAATTTTCTTATAGGTATTCAATCCGATAACACCATTTCTTTCGCCTATGGCTTTAATCTGGTCATTATTCAGATTTCTTCTAATTGGATTTAAATCTCGAGAGTTCGAGTGCGATGCTATAAACGGCTTTTTCGTGTATTTGATCAAATCATCAAATCCTTCATCATTGAGATGGCTAGCATCTATAAACATCCCAAGCTCTTCAGCTTTTTTGACCACTTGTATACCAAATGGTGTCAGTCCTCCTCTTGCTCCTTCCTCAGGATCTCCAAAATAACTGCCATCTGCCACGTAATTTCTTCTGCTCCATGTCAATCCGAGGCCTCTCACACCTAATCTATAAAATATCGTCAATAAGTCTAAATCATTTAGAATCGGGGCTGCACCTTCCAGAGATATGATAATGCCAATTTTCCCATCATTCAAAGCTATATCCATATCATCGCTGCTTTTAACAAGCATCAAGCTGTCACTGCAGTCTTCAATTTCTTCGATGATATCATTTACCTGGTTCAGAGCCACGTGTAATGCCATTTCCGGAATAAAGATGGATTCCACATACACTGCAGCAACAATTAAATCAAACCCACCTTTTCTAAAACTATCAAGGTAATATGTTTCAATAATTTTAGACTCTCCCTTTCTTTTTTTGTCGAAAATAATCCCACCCAAATCGAGATGGGCATCTACAACAACATTGTTTTTATGTAAATCGATAGCCTTTTTATAAAATTCCATTCATTTCTCCTCGTTGATATTATATTGTTAATTTATTTATTGTTTAATAATGAGATTGCATTTTCAACTTGTAGAAGAATACCCGTTTTTATACAATCTTCATCAACTAAAAACATTGGATGATGACCTTTATGTACTATGTTTTGATTGATATTGCCACATCCCAAGTTATAAAATGCACCTTTTGCTTTGTCTAAAAAAAACGAAAAGTCTTCTGCACCTAAACTAGGTTCATTCGCAATATAGACATGGTCTTTTCCCAACAATTCAACTGCTTTTTCTTTTAGTATATCAACTACTTCATCATTATTAACCAGCGCTTTGTATCCTTCGGTAAATTCAACTCTGCCTATACCCCCCATAGAACTACAAGTATTTTCCACAATACGAATAATGTTATTCTTAGCGCTTTGTCTTTGTTGTTCGTTGAGTGCTCTTAAGGTACCTGTCATATGTACTTTATCTGCAATAATATTTGATCCACTGCCACCTTGTATAGTCCCAATCGAAATGACAACAGATTCAATTGGCGAGATGTTTCTGCTAACTACTGTCTGTAGTGCTGTTATGAGATGTCCTGCTATGACGATTGCATCAACAGTATCTTGAGGATATGCTCCATGTCCAGCTTTCCCTGATACATTTATGGTGAATTCATCCGTAGATGCATTCATTTTATTATATTTGAATTGAACACTTCCTGTCGGTATATTTACTGATACGTGTAACCCAATCACAAAATCGACTTTGGGATTATCCATACATCCTTCATTGATCATAGGTAATGCCCCACCAACAGTTTCTTCAGCAGGTTGAAAGAATAACTTAACATTTCCTGTCAAATCATTTTCCATTTTTTTTAGGATCTGCCCGGCTCCTAATAAAATCGCCGTATGAACATCGTGCCCACAAGCATGCATTTTATTTGGATGAACGGACTTAAAACTCAGGTCTGTTTTTTCTTCTATGGGAAGAGCATCTATATCTGCTCTTATAGCTACAGTTTTTCCTCCATTTTGCCCTTTAATAACTCCCACTACACCTGTGTTTGCAATCGAATAGTTTTCTATATTATTTTTGTCTAGAAATCCCTTAATGATTTCAGCCGTTCTGTATTCCTCCATTCCTAATTCCGGATGGGCATGAATATCCCGTCTGATGCTTATTATTTCTTCAATTATTAAATCAATTTCATCTTTTAGAACCATTTATGCCCCTCCCAAATCAGTAGTGGATTCTTTTTACATGTATTATAATATATAATTAAGTTTTATAAGTAAATGATTTTATTTCATTTTTAAAATGTAATCGTATTTTCCTGAAAATAGGAAAGCAAATGTCAGTAATCGGACTGTACCAACTTAATCATAATACTAAATCCCGAAAAAACACGATTTTTCCAGGTAAGTTATCTTTTGCACTTGGCATAATCTTTGCATATAGTTAATCGAATGGCATAGGAGGATTGATTTGATATGGTTGATAAGAATTATAATCTTTATAGAGATACATACTTTGAAATAGATTTAGATCATTTATCTTATAATATCAGTGAAGTTCAAAAGTTCATCTCTGATCAGACAAAGATTGCTGCAGTCGTTAAAGCGAATGCTTATGGTTTTGGTTCTGTTGATATAGCACCAACCTTGATTGATGGTGGCGTTGAATACTTAGCTGTTGCCAATTTGGGTGAAGCAATCGAGTTAAGAAATCATTATTCTAATTATCCAATATTAATTATGGGTCATACTCCTGATCGGTATCTGAAAGAAGTGATTGAAAACAATTTATGTCAAACTATATTCACTCTTGATCAAGCTATATCACTATCTGAATTAGGTTATAAATATGCCAGGAAAGCAAACATTCAAATCAAATATGATACGGGTTTCAACAGACTAGGTTTCAAAGCCAATCAAAATTCAAAAGATGAAATTCTACATATATTGAATCTCGAAAACATTAATGTTAAGGGGATCTTTTCGCACCTGGCTTTAACTTCATATGCTGATGACCTCCTCCAACTAAATAAGTTTAAAGATCTGATAGACTTTATTCAAAAAAATAATTATAATATTGATTGTTATCATATATGTGATAGCATATCGGGCATAGATTACAAAGATTTTAGATTAGACATGATTCGACTTGGAGCAGCAATGTTCGGATTGAAGTCTTATAAAAACGAAGATATTACTTTGAAAAATGTCGGAACCTTAAAAACACGAATCTCGAGTATAAAAACAATCGATAAATCAGAAGGCGTAGGATATGATTACACTTGGAAAGCTAAAAGAGACTCTGTCATAGCAACACTGCCTTTTGGATATGCCGATGGTTATCCAAGAAACATGAGGGATAAAGGTGAAGTCACAATCAAGGGAGTAAGAGTACCAATAATAGGCGTTATCTGTATGGATCAATGCATTGTAGATATTACTGATTTAACAAATATTGAAGTAGGAACAGAAGTTGTTATCTTTGGTGATGGTAACAATAATTCTGTGACTATACAAGAACTGGCAGAAAAATCACAAACAAATAAAAACGATATCGTAACAAGAATAAGCAGGCGTGTCCCAAGAGTTTATCTGAAGAATAAAAACATTAGTCATGTGAGTAATTATTTGTTATGATTAAGCATTATAACGATTTGGAGGAAATTATTATGTTTGAAGTTATCAACAATGAACTACATGTAGATGGATATTCTACTTCACAATTAGCCAAAGATTATGGTACCCCTTTGTATGTCTATTCCGAGAATAAAATCATTGATAAAATCAATGAAATAAAAATGCATTTTTTGAGCAAATATCCTAAAACTCATGCCGCATATGCATGTAAAGCCTTTTGTACGCTTTACATGTGCAAACTAATAGAAAGAGAAGGATTATGGCTTGATGTTGTAAGCGGTGGTGAACTTTATACTGCCATCAGGGCAGGTTTCCCCAGTAATAGAATTGAATTCAATGGCAATAACAAATCCGAAGGCGAGCTTCTAATGGCATTGGATTATAACATTGCGAGAATTGTTGTTGATAATGTTTCTGAACTTACTTTTCTCGATGAATTATGCCAAAAAAAAGGTGTCACCACTAAGATTCTATTTAGAATAACTCCGGGTGTAGGAAGCTCAACCCATGAATATATTACTACTGGCACTAAGGATTCAAAATTTGGAATCCCTTTAGATGAAAACATCATGTTTCCAGCAATTGAATATGCGATAAAAAGCAAGAATCTAGATTTCTTGGGTTTTCATTTTCATGTAGGCTCTCAACTACATGATACATTGGCACATATGGGAGCACTCGAAACAGTTTTAAATCTATTGAAAGAGACAAAGAGTAGATTCGATTATGAGATTAAAGACTTCAATATGGGTGGTGGATTTGGAATAAAGTATATAGATGAGGATAAACCACTTCAGCTTTCAGATTTTGTCGATCCTATTATGAAGCGTTTGTCAGAATTTTGTGTAGAAAATGATTTGACCAGACCTTCAGTCTCTATGGAACCGGGAAGATTCATTATCGGTGAAGCAGGTTTGCAATTATATACCGTTGGCAATGTCAAGGAAATACCTGGAATTAGAACCTATGTATCTGTTGATGGTGGTATGACTGACAACATCCGACCAGGATTATACGGTGCTAAGTATGATGCTATCATTGCCAATAAAGCAAACACTCCAAAGGATTCTCTTGTTTATATAAGTGGTAAATGCTGTGAGTCGACAGATATAATCATTAAAAATCTGAAATGTCACTTACCAGAAAGCGGAGATATCCTTGCTGTTTTTTCTACCGGTGCATATGGCTATTCCATGGCGAATAACTATAATAAACTACCTTTTCCAGCTGTTGTAGCCATTAAAGATGGTAATCCTAAACTAATTGTAAAAAGACAAACCTATGAACAGATAATAGAAAACGAGATTCTGTGAATATTCTTAAGATAACACTAAAAAACCACCTATCTAAATGATGGGTGGTTTTTCTCTTGAATCCAGCGACGACCTACTTTCCCAGGCAGTCACCCACCAAGTATCATCAGCGCAGAAGGGCTTAACTACTGTGTTCGGGATGGGAACAGGTGTGGCCCCTTCGCTATTGCCACTGGATTCTATTAAGTAATGCTTCA
>JAHRFV010000092.1 GCA_019084435.1 Dethiosulfatibacter sp. | reverse complement strand
GTAGGATCAACACCACCTGATGCAAAGCTTGCGATTGTCGCTAAAGGCTCAACACCCAATTTATCAGCAGTCTCTTTACTCATGACTATCAACATTGACGCGCCGTCATTAATACCGGATGCGTTTGCTGCAGTTACTGTACCGTCTTTTTTAAATGCTGGCTTCAATTTTGCAAATTTCTCGATAGTTGCGCCATGTTTTGGAAACTCATCTGTATCTACCACTACAGGATCACCTTTTCTTTGTGGTATTTCCACAGGAACAATTTCATCATTGAATCTGCCTGATTTTTGAGCTGCTTCAGCCTTGTTCTGGCTTGATACTGCAAAAAGATCTTGCTCCTCTTTAGTGATTTTCCATTGATCCGCGATATTCTCTGCAGTGATTCCCATGTGATAGTTATTGTAGGCATCTGTCAACCCGTCGTAAACCATTGAGTCAACAATTTTTCCGTCGCCCATTCTTTGTCCCCAACGATGGTTGTTTAAAACATAAGGCGCTTGGCTCATGCTTTCAGTTCCTCCACATAAAACGATATCACAGTCACCGTTTTGGATGAATTGATAAGCAAGACTTACGGCCCTCAAGCCTGATCCACAAACCTTATTAAGTGTAAAACCTGTTACTTCAACTGGTACTCCGGCTCCTATTGCAACTTGTCTTGCTACGTTTTGTCCTAATCCAGCGCTCAAAACATTACCGATAACATACTCATCGATCATATCAGGCGTTATTTTTGCTCTCTTAATGGCTTCCTTAGCAGCTATTGCGCCTAATTGAACGGCTGTCATAGTTGACAGACTTCCACCATATGAACCTATAGGCGTTCTGACTGCAGATGCTATTACGACTTCTCTTTTCATTATAAAATCCTCCTTGGAATGAATTTATTGTTAGCTACTATATAACATAGCAATTTCTATGCCAACTTTAATAATATTTTAACATAATACGCAAGATATTGCTATCACTTATTTGTTGAATTACTAAAAATGACCTAGCTTCATTTTTATATGCAAATTTGCATATCGAAACAATGCAGTATTGCAAAAATGCATATATGTCATGTATAATGTTATTGGAGGTGTTTTATGAAAGAAAGTATTAGTTCACCAAACCTTGAATTGCTTTACTTTAGCTATGCGGTAACTGATGATAAATATAACATAAAAGAGTTTGATGATCATTTCTACCATTTCACCAAAGAAAATGAAGACATCAAGAATAAAAAACTCACGTTGCATTTTAACAATATCCGTTATGACTATTTTGACAATTTTTATGAAGTTGAAAACAAGTATGGTGATAGATTTTATCTGATGCAGAGAAAATTTGACTTGAACGATGATGAACTGTATCTGTTTCTACTGACAGATTATAAAATTTATAAGCAGCTGGAGAATCAAATCAGTTATCTGAACAAACAACAATACCTTTATAATGAACTTTTCAATAAATTGGAGGACGGTATTTATATTACGGATGAATGGGGTAAAACTCTATATGTAAATGATTCTTTTGTAAATCTTTCAGGCCTTGATAGGGACGATTTGATTGGACAAACTGTCTATGAACTTAGGGATGAACGAATTTTGCCAAATTCCTGTTGTGCTAAAGTCATAGAAACGAGAGGTCCTGTATCAACCATTAACAACTATTATAAGGGCCAGAAGTGCCTAGTATCGGGATCACCGATTTATGATGAGAAGGGTCATTTAAAAAGGACTATTGCTGTTATCAGAGATGTGTCTGAGCTAGATATGCTGATGAAAAAAATAGCCAAAGAGGAAACCTTGTCCTTGATTTACACCAAAAAACTCAATTCTGTAGATACTAAATCAAGCGATAGGGACGTTGTTGTATCAAATAACAAAAAAATGAAGTCTTTATATACTAAAGCAGATAGATTATCACAGGTTGACAGCACCGTCTTGATTCTGGGTGAAACAGGGGTAGGAAAGGATTTTCTAGCAACTTACATCCACAGCGGCAGTGAAAGAGAAAAGGATGGCAACATTATTAAAATCAACTGTGGCGCCATACCTGAGCATCTAATTGAATCGGAACTATTTGGATATGAAGAAGGAGCCTTTACAGGCGCTCAAAAAGGAGGCAAAAAGGGCTTGTTCGAAGAAGCTGGGAAAGGAACGATTTTCCTGGATGAGATTGGAGATATGCCTTATATGCTTCAAATCAAGCTATTAAATGCACTGAATGATAAGAAATTTTATAGAATAGGCGGTAATAAAGCTATTGCTTTCAATGCAAGAATAATAGCTGCAACTAATACAGATCTAAAAAAATTGGTAGACGAAAAGAAATTCAGGGCAGACCTATATTACCGCCTAAATGTAATCATACTCAAGATTCCTCCGTTGAGAGAGAGACAAGAAGACCTGTTGCCACTTGCCCAAAGCTTTCTTGAATACTATAACAATAAGCATAGAAGAAATTGCTTCTTTTCCCCAGAGTGCCTTGAGCATTTGCTGGTGTATGACTGGCCAGGTAATATAAGAGAACTGAAGAACATAGTTGAGAGAATGGTCATCATATCAGAGGATGTTTGTCTGGAATCTAAGCTATTTAGAGAACAAGTCAACCAAGAAGGGCATGAAATAGATATTAAGAAGCTGATACATTGGACGAAGGACAAGCTGACTCTAAAGCAACAGTTGGAATATCAAGAAAAAATGATCATCGAAAGTACTTTGGAAACATGCAAAAATATGAAAGAGGCGTCGTTAAAATTAGGAATTGATATTTCAACATTAGTCAGGAAAAAACAAAAATACAATCTGTAAAAAAAAAGAAAAAAATGAAAGAAATTTTTCTTCCATTTTCAAAAAGTGTATGGTATACTTTACAAGTAGCCATAAGCACTTTTATAATCTCCTTTTTAGCCTTCACCAATAATATTTCGGTGAAGGTATTTTCATTTCAGGG
>JAHRFV010000244.1 GCA_019084435.1 Dethiosulfatibacter sp. | reverse complement strand
TCATCTCATCACTCCTTTGGTGATGAGTATAACAGGTATTAGAATTAGAGTTAATGTGGCAAACCAGAATCGATGAGCAAGAACGAAGTGGCCAGAAACAACGCGCATGGTGTAAAGACAACAATATTAACTACCATAACTTTCAGTATTGGAACAAACGGTTGAAGCAAATTTCAGAAACAGAGTTCGGCGATCCAGTCCAGTTTATCAGTCTAACGCCTGTGAAACAGCAATCGTTAGGAAACATGTCACTTACAATTGGTCAGGTAAAGTTGGAGTGGTATGAAGGCATTAAACCAAGTGAGTTGGATCAAATCCTACAGGTTATAAGTCGTTATGCTTAAAGCCACGCATTATGGGCAAGTTTATCTTGCAGCTGGTGTAACAGACCTTCGTAAGTCGATTGATGGCTTATCACTCATCGTCAGTGAACGATTTAAATTAGACCCATTCTCAAGAAGCCTCTTTGTTTTTTGTAACCGCAACCGCGATAAAATCAAGATTCTCGAATGGGACACAACAGGGTTTTGGCTTCATTACAAACGTCTTGAAAAGGATACCTTTCAATGGCCAGATGCAAAGGGTAAAAGTCATTTAAGTATCGATGATAGATCCTTTAGATGGCTACTTGATGGGCTCTCCATAAAGGAGCGTCACGCCCACAAACACGTCAATGAACGTGGTCTAATATGAGCTGTAAAGTGTTGAAAATTCAACGCTTTAACAGCTTTTTTTATGGTAAAACGTATATGGAAATGGTATAATAAAACTATGAAAACCACTCCAAATACTCGTTTAGAGACTACCCATACAACTGAAAATAAGATACCTGTTCTTGAATCTAGACTGATGAGTTTGGAGCATGAGAATCTTGAACTAAAAGCCAAGGTGAAATATTACGAGGAACAATTTAGACTGTTCCAACACCAGAAATTTGGCTCTTCAAGTGAAAAGGTTCATCCTGAACAACTCAGCATCAACGAAGTCGAAAAGCTCTCACAGCAGCCTCACGAAGAGCCAGTTCTAGATGAAGTCATTGAAAAAAGACGCACAGGTAAGAGTAAATCAAGAAAGACTTATGCGGATCTTCCGGTAGAAGAAATCATCTATACCCTTACAGGAGATGACCAACTTTGTTCAACCTGTGATCACCCACTTCACGAGATGAAAACTGAGATTCGTAAAGAACTTGTGATTATCCCTGCAAAGGTAAAGATGGTACATCACAAGAAAATAGTCTATGCATGTAGAAAATGTGATAACGAAGGAACGACAGGTACCATTATCACAGCGCCGTCGCCTAAGCCGCCACTACCTGGTAGCATGGCATCTGCATCACTACTGTCTTATATCATAGACAACAAATACAACTTGGCACTGCCACTCTACCGTCAAGAAGAAGCGCTGCTCAACTATGGTCTTGATATTTCAAGACAAAACATGGCGCATTGGGTGATGCGTGCTTCAGATAAGTGGCTAAAACTTATTTATGATCGTATGCATGCCCATCTGCTGAAAGAACGCATGATTCACGCAGACGAGAGTCCACTTCAAGTGATTGATGTGAAGAAGGGCAACTGCTACATGTGGCTTTATGCAAGCGGTGAAAAAGGTAATCATCCTATTTATCTATATGACTATCAACCCGGACGCACCGGCAAATATCCTAAAATGTTCTTAGATGGCTTTAAAGGCTGTCTTCAAACGGATGGTTATAAAGGATATAACCTAGTTGAAGGCGTCACGCAAGTAGGTTGCATGGCGCATGCACGTCGCAAGTATACTGACGCACTAAAAGCGATGCCTAAAGGCTGTGACCTCAGCGAGACCAAGGCGAATGAAGCACTTAAATTCTTCAAGGACCTTTACATCCTTGAAAAAGCCTTCAAGGAACTCACTCCTGATGAGAGAAGAGCCGCTCGTCTTAAAGAATCGACAAAGATTATGGACGCTTATAAAGACTGGTTAACTGACCAGAAAGCTGTTGCTCTACCAAAGAGTAAACTAGGTGAAGCTATTAATTATTCCATCAATCAGTGGGATAAGCTAAGCGCCTATCTTTATGATGGGCACGTAGCCATTGATAATAATCGTGCAGAACGGGCGATTAAACCCTTTGTGATTGGGAGAAAGAACTATCTTTTTTCAAAGTCACCAAAAGGCGCAACCGCTAGCGCGCTATGTTACTCTATTGTACAGACGGCCAAGGCCAACAGTTTAAATCCGTTCGAATACCTGAATTACCTATTTGAACAGCTTCCAAATACGGATGTAGAAAACCCGGATGTATTGGATGCTTTATTGCCGTGGTCAAAAGAATTGCCAAATGTGATTAAAATAAAAAGAGAAGAATTTACTTAAAAAGATCAGCCATACGAGATCAGTCTCGTGTGGCGTTTTTAGTTTAGCATGGTTTCGTTGATTATTTTATGTGCGTTAGGTTTGACGCTTACCGATAAAATTGAATAACACACTCTGATGGTTTCTTTAATTGGCAGAGTTTATTTTGAGAGCTACACGTTTATGCATATTCCGGACCATTTTGAGCCACCGTTCCGATGGAACGATGGCTCTATTTAGCAAGTATATGCATTTGATTAATGCATGTTCTATTCTATAGCTTTGACGCTTAACATTAGACATGATTATTTCTCCTCATATTGGTCTTATTTTATATGACCTTAAGAAATCTGTTTAACTTAGAGTAACCCATCCAAATCAAACCCCTCATCCTTTTCATGTCCTTATATGTTTTATGCAAGTACTTTTGGCGAAAGTTACTAATTGAATTTTAATGTGGAGGAATGCCTTTAAGGCTTTAAAACACCATAGATATCACAACTATATTAAGAATTAATAGTCATGACAGAAGCGTTACAATATTTCTTTAGACTAAAAATGTTTTAAAACTATATACCTATTGACTAATCAGATAAAAAAACATATAATTACATGTGAGCACACGTGCACATGTTCTCGCGACGCATAAATAATCGAACGTATAATAAGAGAAGGGATTGGTTGAATAATATGAAATTTAATACTGATATGTGTGAGATAAACATAATTCATGAGGATGTAATTTTAAAAGTATCAAAAAATATGACATCATCTCAAAATATGGATAATCTAGCTGAATTATTCAAAATACTTGGAGATTCCACTAGGATAAAAATCATTTCAGCATTGCTTGAAGAAGAAATGTGTGTTTGCGACATTTCAGCATTATTAGATATTAATAGATCTACAATATCACATCAGCTAAAAACGCTTAGAATGTCAAACATTGTCAAGTTTAGAAAAGATGGAAAAGTTGTATATTATACAATTGCTGACAGTAGAGTATATGACTTGATTCTAACAGGGTTGATACCAAATGTTAAAAATGATTAGAAAAGAACACCCGTATAAAACAGTAAAGGAGGAGAATTATTATGAAACAAGTAACTAAAGTAGAACTGATACTTGATGGACTGAGTTGCACAAGTTGTGCCGGGAAAATAGAAGATTTAGTAAAAAAAATTAAAGGAGTAAAAGTTGTATCAGTCAATTTCGCTACTCAGACAATCTATATTGAAGTAGATGGTGAATTAGTCCAAAATGTGATAATGAAGACTAAAGATATTGTAAAAAAGATTGAACCACTTGTAATAGTAAAAGAAAAGGATATTCAGATCATAAAAGTGGCGATACAAGTGAAAAAATATAACTTGGAAAATTTGGGGTGTGCAAATTGTGCAGCTAAGATAGAATCTGAGATCAAACAAATCACAGGTGTAGAAAATTCAAATGTAAATTTTGCTACAAAGAGTATGAAAGTAGAATACTCTGGCACAGATGTAATTGAACAATTAGAATCAGAAATTAAAAAGATGATAAATAAAATTGAATCGGAAGTAGTTGTTACTGAAATTCCTCTTGAGGTTACACACAAAAAAGTGTTAATTTTGGAAGGTCTCTCTTGCAGTAGTTGTGCAACTAAGATTGAAGATAAAGTTAAAAACATGGAAGGCGTGGATACTGCATTTATAGACTTCGCATCAAGTAAATTTATAATTGAACTGAGTGATAGATTATCTTATAGAAAAATTGTTGAAAATGTAACCGCGATTGTTAGTAAAATAGAACCTGATGTCAAGGTATTAGAAGAAAAAAGAAAATTAGGACAAGAAGACGAGAAAAAAGAAAAGTGGTATAAAAGGCAGTCAACTAAGTTGATGGTATCATCAATACTATTTTTCATAGCACTTTTAACAAATATGAATCAGAGTATTGAAATATCAATATTTATCCTAAGTTATATTTTAGCAGGTTCTGTGGTTATTAAAAAAGCTTTAAGAAATATAATAAGAGGTCAGATGTTTGATGAAAACTTCTTAGTTTTCATTGCCACTATTGGTGCGTTTGCTATAAATGAAGCTCCAGAAGGTGTTGCTGTTATGTTGTTTTTCCAAGTAGGCGAGTACCTGCAAGCAAAAGCTGTCAATCATTCAAGAAAATCAATATCCGCTTTAATGGATATCAGACCGGAATTCGCAAATTTAAAACTTCATAATGAAATTCTTAGAGTGACACCCGAAGAGGTGTTGATAGGTGATGAAATTCTAGTAAAACCTGGCGAAAGAGTTCCACTAGATGGAGTGGTAATCGAAGGAAAGTCTATGGTAGATACATCAGCTTTAACTGGAGAATCAGTACCAAGAAGTGTTAAAATTTCAGATGATGTGCTGAGTGGATTTATCAATGTTAGTGGCGTTATAACTGTTAAAGTTACTAAAAACTTTAGTGAATCAACTGTATCAAAAATATTGGATTTGGTTCAGAATGCAAGTAGTAAAAAAGCACCTACAGAAAATTTCATCACCAAGTTTTCAAAATACTACACACCTTTTGTTGTTTTCACAGCTATAGCTTTAGCAGTAATTCCACCATTCATTATTGAAGGTGCTATATTTTCCGATTGGCTTTATAGAGCTTTAGTGTTTCTAGTAATATCTTGCCCATGTGCTCTTGTAGTTTCAATTCCGTTGGGATTTTTTGGTGGTATAGGTGGTGCTTCCAAAAGAGGTGTTTTGATAAAAGGCAGTAATTATCTTGAAGCACTAAATAACATAGATACTGTGGTATTTGATAAAACTGGCACATTGACTCAGGGTGTCTTTAAAGTAACTAGATTAGTAAGTGCTGGTGATATGGATAAAGATGACCTTCTAGAGTATGCAGCCTTTGCTGAATGTTTTTCAAATCATCCAATCGCTTTATCAATATTAAATGAGTATGGTAAAGTTGTAGATCAGAGTGAAGTTAAAGATTATGAAGAAATTTCTGGACATGGTATAAAAGTAAATGTAAAAAAAGAAATAGTATTGGCTGGAAATAAAAAACTAATGGACAAAGAGAATATTGATTGCCCAGAGGTGGACGATTATGGAACAGTAGTCCATATTGCTGTAAATAACAAGTATAGTGGATATATCATCATAGCCGATGAAGTGAAAACTGACTCTGAAACAGCAATTAGAGAACTTAAGAAAATGGGTGTTAAAAATATTGTTATGTTAACAGGTGATAATAGCGTGGTTGCAGATCGTATAGGCTCAAAATTAGGTTTAGATAAAGTGTATTCAGAATTGTTGCCACATCAAAAGGTTGAAAAACTTGAAATGCTTGATGACATGATAACTTCTAAAGGGAAACTGGTATTTGTAGGTGATGGTATTAATGATGCTCCTGTATTAGCTAGAGCAGATGTTGGTATAGCAATGGGTGGACTAGGATCTGATGCGGCTATTGAAGCTGCGGATATTGTTTTAATGACAGATGAGCCTTCGAAGTTGGTTATTGGGATAAAAATTGCTAGAAGAACAAGACGAATTGTTTGGCAAAATATAATATTTGCATTAGGAGTAAAAGCAATCTTCTTGATCTTAGGAGCAGTTGGAGTAGCGTCGTTGTGGGAAGCGGTGTTTGCAGACGTTGGTGTGACTGTTATTGCAGTATTAAATTCAATGAGAGTTATGAACACAAAGAAAATATAGACTGTTAAACGAACTTTTCAAGAATGATATTCATATTACTAAGAAGATCGTTGCTATCAGAAATTATATTTTTTATAGAGCTTATTGATTAAGAGTACTATTTGAACTGGGAATTATAATTGTTGTGCCATCCAGTTGTGTCATGAAAGAATTGCTTTACAGCATTTTTTTCATGACACAACTGGATGGTGAGTAATAAAAAGAAATAGAGTGGGATAAAATTACAAACATAACATTTGAAAGGTAGGTTAATAAAGCAATGGACACGGATATTCCATTAATATTGAAGGCTCTCATATTGGGAATTGTAGAGGGTATCACCGAGTTTTTACCAATATCATCAACTGGCCATATGATTATAGTGGGACACTTTCTTAATTTCAAAGGAGACTTTGCTTTACTTTTTGAAATAGTTATTCAATTAGGTGCAATATTAGCTATTATAGTCTTGTACAGGAATAAAATATATGATTCTTTTAAAAACTTACTACCTGGATATTATGGTTTTAAATTGTGGTCTAATATTATAATTTCATTCATTCCATTCGGTATAATCGCGTTTATTTTTCATGATAAAGTCGAAGAAATATTGATGAAGCCTTTGCCTGTATCAATTGCTCTATTGGTTGGTGGTATATGGATGATATATGCAGAAAAAAAATACAAAAAAAATTGTAAAACAGTAAGAATGGAAGATATAAATTATAAACAAGCATTTATAATAGGGCTATTTCAATGCCTAGCTGTACTCTTTCCGGGATTTTCAAGATCTGCAGCTACAATTATTGGTGGATGGATAGTTGGATTATCAACTGTAGCAGCTGCAGAATTTTCTTTTTTTCTTGCGCTACCTACAATGATAATTGCAACAGGATATTCTTTACTTGAGACAGAATTAATTTTAAGCAGTACTGAAATAATTTCCTTGATAGTTGGATTTATAGTATCTTTTTTTATTGCTTTAATTTTAGTTGAAAAATTTATAACCTATCTGAAACATAAAACTATGAGGGGATTTGCTTTTTATAGGATAATTATTGGAGTATTGATATTAACAATGATACAATTAAATATTTTTAAAATGTTTTCTTAACTTTCACGGTTAAATAAATACCCATTCCTGAAAAAACTGACCATTTTTTGTACATTGGGCTATACAGACCAGCATTGAAGACCTTTGAAAGGCAGGTGTTTCTATCTACCGGTATCAAAAGGGATTTATGCAAAGTAAATTGATTTTAGTCGATGGCGAATGCGTAACTGTAGGAACTGCGAATTTTGATATCCGCAGTCTTGAGATCAACTTTGAAGCAAATGCCTTTCTTTATGATCAAGTTCAAATTGGACTGTTGGAGTCTCAGTATGTGACTGATTTAAAAGTCTCAAAATTGATCCAATATAAGCAATTTATAAAGAAATCGTTCCAACGTAAGCTATTAGAAGCAGTAGGTCGATTTGTGTCGCCACTGCAATAAAATTCGAGGTGAATATGTTTTATTATTTAGGCATTTTATTTTTAGTCGCACTTGATCAACTCGCAAAATATTTAGCTGTTAAATATCTGTTGCCACTTAATACGTTACCCTTATGGCAAAATGTATTACATCTCACATATGCTGAAAATACAGGTGCGGCATTCGGTATGTTAAGCGGGAAACAACTCTTTTTGATCGGTGTGACCAGCATTGTTATTTTAGCCATGTTGATTGTCCTGCAAAGATTCATAAATAATCCACAAGAAACATGGTTAAAGTTAAGTCTTGTTTTGCTGATAAGCGGTGGATTGGGTAACTTGACCGATAGAATCAGGTTGGACTATGTAGTGGATTTTATTGATTTCAGACTTATAAATTTTGCAATTTTTAATACAGCTGATTCTTTGGTCAGTGTGGGAACAGTTTTGTTGTTATATGTTGTTTTGTTTAATAAAACAAAAATGAAGCTATAGGGATGACTTTCATTAGCGGGTGCCTTGTCTCTGATGTCAAATTTATATCAGATTAAAGAGTTCTCTATATTTATAGTGAATAAAATGTTAAAAAGGTTTTGAATTCCTTGAAATGAAGCTTGATAACATCAACTTTCGTGGTGATGATATAGGCGATTATTTCATTACTTTTTAAGGTGCTGTTATTGCAAATTACTTATTTTTGGTGTAAATAAATCTGATGAATTATTGAAGGGAAGTTATTAGTGGAGTGGTTGATGAATAAACTTTTTTACAAATGAAGGAAAAGTTTGGAAAATAAAAACATACAAGGAGGAAAAAACACGATGATTGGTAATGGATATGGTAGTTGTCATTTTGGTGGATGGAATGGATTTAGTGGATGGTACTATTTGATTATGATTGGTATTGCAATTATTGTAGTAGCTATAATACTAATGGCTATAAGAAAGAATAATGGTGATGAATATAAGTCATTTAATACATTAAAAGAATTATTTGTAAAAGGTGAAATAACTGAAGAAGAGTATTTGAAACGCAAGAGTATAATTGAAAAGAAATAGTCGAAAAAGTTGAAAATAGTAAACTGAATTGCAATAACAAGTTGAACTAATTGTTAACTATAATATTGTGAGAGTGCAAAAGCTAATATGTTACAACTATTGATATTCAAAGGTCACATCTTGTTTTAGATAGTCGAGTATCTAACGAGAAAGTGAATTACACCAACTTTGAACACAAGACATAGCTTAACTTGAATAGTTATAAATGTCACTTATCCGGTTTTCATTAGGAGAATCTATCTTCTTAGCGCATTGTAACTTTCACTTACTCAGATAGAATCCCGGTACTTTACTTAACAAATAAAAAATTGGAGGAAATAAAAATGAGACAAAACATGAAATTTTTATCTGCATTGGCACTTGTAATAGGGATTGGAATTTTGGTTACAGGTGTTTATAGTTTTGCAATTGGAATGGTAGAAAAAGAAGATTCATCGGTTAAAAATTATGGTAACAACATGATGAGTGATTACAATAACGGAATGATGAGTGATTACAATAACGGAATGATGAGTGATTACAATAACGGAATGATGAGTGATTACAATAACGGAATGATGGGTGATTGCAATAACAGAATGATGGGTGATTACAATAACGGAATGATGGGTGATTACAATAACGGAATGATGAACGGCTATGGACAAGCTTTGCGAGAGGACTATGTTGTCAATAAACTCATTCCTGTGAATCTACTTGATGAAAAGGTTGAACTTTACATTGCTGATTACAGGAAAAGTGAATTGGTAATTGGAGAAGTTATCCTATTTTCAAATAGTGAATATCACTACTCAATTATTGAGAAAAATACAAATAAAGGTGCTATGGAGTTATTGGTGAATCCGATTACCGGCAGTATCTATCAGGAATATGGTCCAAACATGATGTGGAACGAAAAGTATAGTATGATGGGTCGTAACTACTTAAATAGAAATAATAATCCATTGGACGAATTAAGCAAAGAAACATCGTTAGAAAAAGCTAATCAATATCTAGCAAAAATAAATAAAGGTTTTGAAGCAAAAGACAATGGACAGGCATTCTATGGTTATTACACTTTCCATGTAAATGTAGATACCGAAACAGTCGGAATGCTGAGCGTTAACACATCAACAGGCGATGTTTGGTACCATAACTGGCATGGGAATGTAGTAGAAGTGAAATTGACAAATCATTAATTTGAAGAACATATTAGTCAACTGAAGAGTATAAAAGGTGGTCATCGTTAAAAGTGACCACCTTTAGTAATGTTTAAAAGTAATAAAAAAGGAATTGCTTGTAAGATCAAATTGAGTAACTAGAGTTGCCTCTTGGATAATATACGCAGATAAATCACCTATAATACGAATCACTAATTTTTTTTTTTAGAATCTTTGTTAATAATCAGCTGTATAAATTCTTGTGAATTTCTAATTGTAACCGCCGCTTTAATGAATATTATGATTGAAAAGAGCCACTGTCACTAAAGATGATATTGAAGAAATTTTATGATTTGCGCTAGAGAGTAGAAGGTGTGTCAAAGAACAGCTTTAAAAAATTGGTGGCATGAAGTTCTACGATATTAATTTCTCGTATATTGATAACGAAGATTTTAATGAAAATTTTGTACCTGATACTGAACAAGTTGGTGGAAAAATCATACAAAAAGGACTTAATAAGCCTGGACATTTATACACAATTAGTCACGGAAAATCAAGGTGAAATTTTTCTTTATCCCTTGACTACGAACGTATGTTCGGTTAAAATGTAGATAACCCTTTCCCAAGTAAAAAATTAACAATTAGAAAGTTGGAAGTTTATGAAATAAAATATGAAAGTATATGAAGGTGATGGCATTGGAGATAGTCAAAAATATAAATGACAAGATTTATCATAATACAAAGCTACTTTTAAAACTTTATTCAAAGGTATAATGGCGAATGAGTAACTGTATCATGGAAATGGAAGCGGAATGTTATTTGACTAGTGGTAGCCGCTTATTTGATGTTGTAGATACATTAATTGATGTTGACCCTCGTGTTGATAAAGTAAGGCTGGAAAGTCGATTAGAGAGCATTGAAGACAGCAAAAGCATACTGGTACTAATTGATAGAGCATTAGCACTACTGAAGAATTATCCTGGTGAAGGTGAGCGTTATTATGAGATTTTAAGTAAATCCTACTTGGTATTTGTAAAATACGGCGAAAGTGAGATCTTAGAAACCATGAATTTATCAAGATCCACTTTTTTCAGAGACAAGAAAAAAGCAGTTACACTTTTAGGCGTTATTCTTTGGGGCTTTGTGATTCCTGACATTAAAAAATCACAGATACAAATATGAGACTATTTTGAGACTAATATGACACCTTCGTGATACATACTTGAAACATAAATGGTACAAAATAGGAACTTGCATGGTACTGACACGGTATTTAGTAACTGCTATACTAGCTATATTGGGAAGTCTATGACTGTAAGCCCT
>JAHRFV010000306.1 GCA_019084435.1 Dethiosulfatibacter sp. | reverse complement strand
TCATTGTCAATGACAAACGCAGGGTGTTGGAAAAACCATCACACTTTCTCGTTAAAATATGCTAAAATGAAAATCAGTAAACCTATCTTAACAAGAGGGATCAGTCTATTCTTCTTTTTCCTACAGTAAATTAACGCAACCAATGAGCACAGTAAAATTGATTATACTTATAAAATGATGTATAATCATATGTGTAAATATTAGCATTATTTATTAAATGGAGGTATTTTAAATGAAACATAAATTAATAATGATTGGCTTGGCCATGGTGCTTTTAATGGCATCCTGCACACAGGCACCGGTAACCACAACCGAACCAACCACAACCGAACCAACCACCACCGAAACAGAAGAGGAAATCATCGTGGTCAAAGGTGTCTATACTGGACGTATTGATCCAAATTTCATAGAGGTTGAAACCATAGATGGGAATATTGTGTTTAAAATGCATATGGACGAAGAAGCGGATTATATTGAAGATTTAATAGATTATTCAGCAGTTGATATCGAGTATTTCATCAACGAAGAGAACCAAAATCAAATCAAAACAATCGAAAAAGCAGATGAGCCAGGAGTGCCACTGGAGTCTGAAGCGATTGAGGTAACAGGAACTGTGGCTAAATATATGGATAATCATGTATTGGTTGTCGAATCAGATGAACAGCAAGAATTCTATTGGATACCAGTCGAACTTTATGAATCAAGTGATAGAGTTTTGGATCTGGGTGACAACATTAAGTTCAATTATTATACAGATATCTACGGTAGGAATGTAATTCTCTTTTTTGATAACAGTGACCAAGGACAAATTACCCCAGAATACAGGACTGAAACAGGAAGATACAATGGCATAAGTGATGACAATATCCTTGAGATTAAGATAACAGGCGTTCCGGATCCTATTGCAGGCAGGGAATATATTGTTGATGATGATGTAATACAAGCGGTTGAAGATTTAGACTTAGAGATAGACGAAGTTGTAAAAATTCATTATTATATAAATGAAGCTGGAGATAATGTGCTCGTAGATATAGAAAAGATGTAATTAGCAGATGTGCAAAAAAAATGATGGGGTGAAAAAATGAATTATAACATTTTGATCGGAGGAGCAGCAGGGCAGGGAATGGATACCCTGGCTTCTGTTTTTTCTCAGGTGCTTCACAAAAGAGGATATCAAATATTTACACTTCAGGACTATATGTCAAGAGTAAGGGGAGGTCATAATTTTTTTCAGATACGGTTTTCCAATGAGAAAGTCAAGAGCCATAGTGAAGAATTAGACGGTATCATTGCATTGAATCAGGAAACACTAGACCTGCATATTGACAGATTGAGACCCGAAGGCTTTATTTTTGCAGATAAGGAAGTGAAATCAGAGGATAAGAGACTGATAACTATTCATGCAAAAGATACGGCTAAAGAAGTTGGAAACGTAAAGACTATGTCAAGTGTGACGTTAGGTGCTCTGACTAAGCTATTCAATATGGATGAAGCTTTTATGAAAGAAATTTTCTCTGATAAATTTGATGATGAAGTGACGCAGCAAAATATGGCTTCATTCGAACGTGGACAAGACATGGTTGAAAGTCGCTATGAAGTAGGGGAAGGAAATCCAAAAAAAACTATGCTGATTCAAACCAATCAGGCTATTGCATTAGGTGCTTTAGCTGCAGGTCTTAAGTTTTATAGTGCCTATCCAATGACGCCTTCGACATCTATCATGAGCTATCTGACAAGAAAAGCCAAAAAAGCAAAAATAATTGTTGAACAGGCAGAGGATGAGCTTGCTGCCATCAACATGGCAATAGGCGCTTCTTATGCAGGCGTTCGTTCTATGACTGGGACATCTGGTGGTGGTTTTTCTCTCATGACAGAAGCGCTTGGACTTGCTGGAATTGCGGAGATACCACTGGTTATTGCTGTTATACAAAGACCTGGACCAGCTACAGGCCTCCCGACAAGAACCGAACAGAGTGATTTGAAGTTCGTGATCAATGCATCTCAAGGGGAGTTCGGCAGGATGGTCATCGCTGTTCGTAATCCGGAAGACGCCTTCTATCAGACAACTAGAGCATTCAATATAGCAGACAAGTATCAGTTGCCTGTTATACTGCTTGGTGATCAGTATTTGTCTGACGCATTACAGACCATAGAACCATTTGATTTGGAGAAAATCAGTATTGAGAGACATCTTGCAGATCCGAAACCATATGAAAATGGTGAAGCTTATAATCGTTATGAGTTGACAGAAAGTGGTATATCACCACGGTTGATACCAGGAATAGTTTCGGGAGTAGCTGTCAATATCGATAGTGATGAACATGATATAATGGGTAATATTACAGAAGCGGCAGAAGTTAGAATAGACATGGTGGAAAAAAGAGCCAGAAAATTCGAGTTGCTCAAAAAAGAACTTCACGAACCTGAGTTGCTTGGAGAGGAAAACATGGACGTTCTCCTTCTAGGCTGGGGTGGTACACATAGTCCACTATCAGAAGCGGTTGATTTACTGAATGAAGGTGGCGAGAAAAAGTATGGAGCGCTTGTATTCGGTGATATCTGGCCATTACCTGACAAGAGACTATTAGATAAAGCCAAAAAAGCTAAAACAATCATCAATGTGGAACAAAATTATTATGGACAACTCGCTGACTTAATTAGACAGGAAACAGGCATAACAATGACAGGTTCTGTTTTAAGATTTGATGGTAGACCATTGTCAGCAACTGAAATAGTCGTAAAAGTGAAGGAGGTATGACCCATGGCTAACAATCACGAATTTAAGACTTTTGAGACAGCGTGGTGTCCCGGATGTGGTGATTTTTCTATTCTGGAATCACTTGAAGGGGCTTTGACAGAGCTGGGTTTGAACCCACATGAGGTATTGATAGTGGGGGGAATCGGACAGGCTGCCAAAACACCTCAATATCTTAATGCAAATGGATTTGCAGGACTTCACGGAAGAGCTTTACCACCAGCCGCAGCAGCAAAAATTGCCAACCACAATCTTAAAGTTATCATCAATACAGGAGATGGAGATTCTTATGGTGAAGGGGGCAATCATTTTATACACAACATCAGAAGAAATGTCGATATGACGCATTTTGTACATGATAACCAAATATATGGATTGACCAAAGGACAATCCTCCCCAACTTCTGATATAGGACATGTAACGGACTTCACTCCGGATGGTGTTATCAATCAAGCATTGAATCCGATTCTGACAGCTATCGCTATTGGAGCTGGATTTGTTGCCAGGGCTTTTAGTGGAGATAAGGAACATCTTAAAGAAATGATGAAGGAAGCTATCAATTACAATGGCTATGCCCTAGTCGATATATTACAGCCTTGCGTCAGCTTTAATAAGGTCAACACGTTTGCTTGGTATAAAAAGAGAGTCTACAAACTGACAGGAGATGAATCATACAATCCAAATGATAAAATACAAGCAATGACAAAGGCGCTGGAATGGGGAGATAAAATACCTCTAGGTATCATCTACAAGGAAGAGAAGAAGAGCTACACAGATCATTTCGACTTTCTAAATGAGAGTACATTGTTAAATATACCTTATGAAAAAGAACTAATTCAATCACTGATTGAGGAGTTTGTCCAATAACATAGTAGGCCTAATCAGGAGGTACAAATGAGCATTGTTGGAGAAGTCATGAATGCCATGATTGCTTTTGATGGAAATGACATAAAACGTATCAATCATTTCTTGAAGGTATATGGCTATGCAAAAGCGCTAGGTGAATCAGAAAAATTGGATGAATCTACGCAGACGATATTGGAGATTTTAGCATTGACCCATGATATTGGAATTAGAAACAGTGAAAAGAAGTACAGTAGCTCCGAAGCCAAATACCAACACATAGAAGGTCCACCGGAGGCTGAAAAACTTCTGAAAGAGCTTGGTGTTCAACAAACCATTATTGATAGGGTTTGTTGGGTTATTGGACGACATCATGACTATAACAATATTGAAGGACTGGACTACCAGATATTGGTTGAAGCAGATTTTCTGGTTAACGCGTATGAAAAGAAGTTGTCTTCAGAATCGATACAACAATTTGGAGAGAATGTTTTTCTGACAAGAAGTGGGAAGAACCTCTTGAAAAATATGTATAGAATTTGAGAGTTTGTGCAATAAAATAAATCTAAGGAGAAAAGATATGTCAGTTCAAGCTTATATTAATTTTAATGGTAATTGTGAGGAAGCTGTAAAGTATTATGCTGAGATTTTCGAAACAGATGAACCTCAAATAATGTATTTTAGAGAAATGCCGCCTAATCCAGATTTTGAGCTTCCCGAAGAGGCATTGGATTTGGTATTGCATACTAGCCTGGTCATTAATGGTACTACTGTAATGTTTTCAGATATATTCCCTGGGATGCCATTTACAGTCGGCAATAATATCAGCCTCACTGTCTTATCTACTGACATGAATGAGGTTGAGTCATTATTCAATAAATTGAAAGAACAAGGCTCAGTTGAAATGGAATTGCAAGAAACATTCTGGAGCAAACTATATGGAAGCTTAACAGACAAGTTTGGGATTGTATGGCAATTCAGTTATGAAGAAAGCTTAACTTGATTTAAGGGACAGTTCAAGTATTGAAATTGTCCTAAATAAGGCGTATATTACTATTATATAAGCGATTATTTAGGCACCCTGTTGATGGAGGAGGATACATTGGCAAGAAGAGGTGGTTCCGGAGGTAGAAGTAGTGGTGGCTCCTTTGGCGGGAGCCGAAGCAGCGGTGGCCGCATGGGTGGTTCTTTTGGTGTGGGTAGAAGCAGTAAAGGAACAAGCGGAGGAAGTATTTTTGGTGGCAATAAAAGCAAGACAAGCGGTGGTGGTATATTTGGAGGAGGCAATACGAGATCCAGTGGTGGCGGAATATTTGGCGGTGGCATACCAACCGGTCCTATAGGAGGCAACAGATCCTCTAGAAGCCGTAGAAGTGGCGGAGGTTGCGGGTGTGTGACTGTGATTATTGTTCTGATTGTTGTGTTTGTATTGTTTTCGATAATGACATCAAGCATGGGGTCTTTCTTCAGCGGACCTGAAAAAGATTTTGAGATTACAAAATCTAGCATAGAACGCGAGGCTTTACCAAAAGGCTCTGTCAATGAAACTGATTATTATTATGACGATTTAGATTGGATTGGCAATGAGACTAAGCTTTTGTCTGGGCTGAGATATTTTTACCAAAAAACAGGCGTACAGCCTTTCTTATATATTACAGATACGGTCAATGGATCGAATTATCCCACCATGAGCCAATTGGATGATTTTGCAAATGAGCTTTACGATGAACTATTTACCGATGAAGCCCACTTGCTGTTTGTTTTCTTTGAATATGATGAAGGATATATGACCAGATATGTGGCTGGCACTCAGGCTAAAACTGTTATAGATACTGAGGCTGGAGATATTCTGCTTGACTTCATTGATCGAAATTATTATGATGACAGCCTAAATGATGAGACTTTTTTCAGTAAATCATTTACAGAGGCTGCTGATAGAATTATGGATGTGACCCGTTCACCATGGATTAATGTGATGATAGTGTTTGGAGTTGTTGTGCTTATCATTATATTGTTTATATGGTGGAGAGCCAATAAAAGACAAAAAGATCTTGAAGCAAAACAAACTGAAGAAATACTCAACACGCCTTTAGATAAGTTTGAAGATCTAGAAGCTGAGCGACTAACTAAAAAGTATGAATATGAAGATGATGATTCTGATTGATCCGATGTTTTTATTTTAAGCATTCTGCTTTATAAAGGCAGTGCTATATAAATTGAAGGAGGAAATTAAATGGGAATTCTTGACAGGTTTAGTGACATAATCAGGGCTAATATTAACGAAGTCCTTGATAAAATGGAAGATCCATCCAAAATGATTGAGCAGTATTTAAAGGATATGATGAAAGATCTGGCTGAGGTTAAGCAAAGCACAGCTGCTGTTATGGCCGAAGAGACTAGAACACAGCGATTAGTGGATAATAATCAGGCAGAGGTAGCAAAATATCTGAATTTCTCTAAAAAAGCAGTAGAAGCCGGTAATGAAGGTGATGCCCGTACATTCATAGCAAAAAAACAGGAACTAGAGAATGTTGGTGCAGGTCTAATGACAGCATATGCTGCAGCGCATGAAAATGCCCTCAAAATGAGACAAATGCACGATAAGCTTGTTACTGATATTGACGCACTTAAGGCACGCCGAGAAATGATTAAGGCAAAAGTTACGATAGCTAAAACACAGAAAAAATTGAATGAAATCAGCGCCACAAATGTCAAAACACAAGGTGCAATCGAAGCGTTTGAACGTATGGAAGGCAAAGCTAACCAGATGCTAGATGAGGCAAATGCTATAAACGATCTTAATATGGAGCCTATTGACGATGCTAAAGCTTTAGAAAAAAAATACGCTTCAAAAAGTACAGCATCTGTAGATGAAGAATTAGAAAAACTCAAGAAAGAGTTAGGACAGAAAACAGAATAATAGAATCCTAAGAGAGATCCTCTTTAGTTGCGATTTAATGGCTGAAGGGGGTTTTTTGTTTTATTGTTTATAGCTTTGTATTATACTGTAATCATATTAAATAAAATTCTTATATAATTGCAATAAAATGGCAGTTTCAAGCGTTATATAAATGAAGGGAGATATCAGATGATTTTATTTGTCTTAACAACAGATGGCGATTCGTTACACAAATCAAATAAGAGACAATTGAATATTGATGAATCATTGTTTGAGAAAATAGGAAATGATGATATGGATGCCTTCGAATCCCTTTATAATTTAACTGAACGCACCATGTATGCTTATATATTATCCATTGTCAGAAATCATGAAGATACGCTGGATATACTCCAGGAAACTTATTTGAAAATCCGAGCGGCTGCGCATCTTTATAAACCTATGGGTAAACCGCTTGCGTGGATGTTTACAATAGCAAAAAATCTTTATTTGAGCAATATAAGATCAGAAAAACGGTATTCTTATGAGGGAACCGTCGAATTAGAAAACAGTCTTGAATTTTCGTATGTGACAGACCCTGAGGATAAGATTGTGTTAGAAACCACCTTGGAAATATTAGCAGAGGATGAGCGGCAAATAGTACTGCTACATGCTGTTTCGGGATTAAAGCATAAAGAGATAGCTAAAAGTATTGGAATACCCCTTTCTACTGCACTGTCGAAATATCATAGAGCATTGAAGAAGTTAAAAGATAATCTGAAAGAGGAGGAGTGGTTCAGATGAAAAAAAATAAGATAGAACAATATATCTATAGTGCTATAGACAAGGCCCCTGTAGATTTGTTTTCAAACATAAAAAGTCAATCTGTAAATAAAATGGAGAGCCACGACTTCATAACCAGACAGAATAACCATGAAGACTCGAAACGATATTGGAAGCCGATTATGGCTTTTAGTTCGATGGCGGCAGTGTTTTTGCTAGTTTTTATTGGTTGGTGGAGTCAGTATAATCCGATTGACAGTGTAATTTATCTAGATGTCAATCCAAGTATTCAGGTTTCTATTGATAAAAATGAAAAGGTTATCGATCTAAAAACACTAAAATCAGAAGATAAAGATTTAATAGCCAATATTGATTATAAAGACAAGGATTTGTATTGGGTTACTGAGCAGTTGTTGGACGTTTTGATTGCACAAGGCTACATTGACACTTCTCATCACACGATGCTTGTTTCAGTATTGAATGAAAATCCGGAAATAGGAAGTAAACAATCAATCCAATTGAATAGTTCCATTCGTGAGCATCTCCAAAAGCAAAGTATAAAAGGAGTTGTCTTAAGGCAAGCAATCTCAAAAAGCAACACGGTTGAAGATTTTGCCAGAGATTACGAAATATCTGTAGGAAAAATGACATTCATTAGAAATCTGATTATACTTGATCCGGATTTGAAAGTGGAAGAATTATCTGTTTTATCCTTAGAGCAGTTAGTTGGAATTTCAGCCAAAACGGGCTTGGATATCAAACGAATAATAGAAGTGGATCAGGGTTTAGATGAGCTTTATCAAGATGAATTTGACGATGATCATGATGATGATAGTGACACTGATGATGACGATGATGAAGTCGATGACGATGATAATGACTATGACGATGATAGTGATTCTGATGATGATTATGATGATGATTATGACGATGATAGTGACACTGATGATGATAATGACGATGATGACTATGACGAGATCGACGATGATAGTGATGATTTTGATGAAGGTATTTTACCCGGACAAGTGATAGGACAGGAAAAAGCTATTGAAATAGCATTAGGATTGACGGGTGGAGGTGTAGTTGAAGACATCGAGTTGAATGAGGATGACACGTATTATACCTATGAGATTGAAATAGTCAAAGACGGCATGGAATATGATGTTAAAATAGATGCTAGTTCGGGAAAAATCCTTGAATTTGAAATAGAGGATTAAAAACTTAAAAAAGAGTGCAATAAAAAGGCACTCTTTTGCGTTAAAGTAGTATACAACAGTTTTAATTGAATCAGGAGGTAAATAAAATGAAAAAAACTGTATTAGGAAGTTTAGTTATAGGAATGATGGCAGTATCGCTAGGGGTGTTTATTTTCTTTACAACCCCAGCTAACACTTTAACCATGGATGTAAATCCAAGTATAGAAATCACAACAAATCGATTGAACAATGTATTGTCAGTTGAACCAATTAATCAGGATGCAAAAGATTTTTTAGAGAATTTCAAGATTAGAGATAAGAATCTGGAAAACGTAGTGAATGATTTGGTGGATCGTATGATTCTCACTGGATATATATCAGGTGGGAAAGACAACTTGGTTATGTTAGCAGTTAAAGACGATAACGCGGATCCACTATTACTCGATAAAGTTAATACTTTAATAGCTGCTTTTTTAGAGAACAAGCAAATAGAAGCAAAAGTATTCAATCAGACCATAGCTCAGAACGATGCGAATAAAAATATTGCATCAGATTATGAAATCTCTGAGGGTAAACTGGAATTAATGAATAAAATAGTAGACAAAGATGATAAAGTGACTATTGAATTACTGACATCAGCTAGCCTACAGACATTAATTGATAAAGCGTTAATAGGACACGACGAAGCCATAAGAATAGCTCTTGAAAAATCAGGAGGCGGGACTGTTGTGGAATTTGAGCTTGAGCAAGACGATAGCCGTTATGAATATGAAATAAAGATTATAAAAGACGGTATGGAATATGAAGTCGAGATTGATGCAATGACAGGCGAAGTATTAAAATTTGAAGCAGATGATGATGATTATGATGACGAAGATAGCATTACAATACCAACAGATGAATTGATTGGTATGGACGAAGCCATAAGGATAGCCCTTGCAAAATCAGTAGGTGGGACAGTTGTAAAGTTTGAACTTGACCTGGACGATAGCCGTTATGAATATAAAATAGAAATTATAAAAAATGGCATGGAATATGAAGTCGAGATCGACGCAATGTCAGGCAAAGTATTAAAATTTGAAGCAGATGATGACGATGATTATGATG
>JAHRFV010000328.1 GCA_019084435.1 Dethiosulfatibacter sp. | reverse complement strand
CATTGTCAATGACAAACGCAGGGTGTTGGAAAAACCATCACACTTTCTCGTTAAAATATGCTAAAATGAAAATCAGTAAACCTATCTTAACAAGAGGGATCAGTCTATTCTTCTTTTTCCTACAGTAAATTAACGCAACCGGAGGGTTATAGGTGTTTTGTAAATTAATAATATTATGATATACTTAAAAGCAATAGACAAAGGAGAAATTGAATGACTATTCATCAAGTTGAAACCTCATTAAGTGTAGAAAAATCAATAATCATATTGAAACAATTATGTAAGGTCCCTTTTGAGTACAGATTATCTGATCTTGTTAAGCTAACCAATATCAACAGGACCACCTTGTATCGCATTCTCAATACTTTTGAGGAGCAAGGTTTGGTGATTAAGACCCAGCAAAACAAAGTATATAAACTTGGTCCCATGGCTTATCAGATGGGAGCGGTTTACCTAAATAGTTTTGAGTTTAGTGATAAGGTTTATCCTGTGCTGAAAGAAATTGCTGCAATATCAAAGGAGTCGGTAGGATTAGCTGTGAGAGAAGGAGATCGAGTCATATCACTATACGAAATTGAAATCGACCAACCACTGAAAATGAATTATCGTGCGGGCTTACTATATCCGATGAATCGAGGTTGTTATGGCAAATGTCTGATGGCTTATCACAATCAGATACGCGTTAATGATATGCTTATGGAGCAGACATTTGAAAAGTTTGCAAAAAACACCCTGACCAAACCTGAAGATATACTGAATGAATATGAAAAAATCAGACAAAATGGATATGTCATCAGTGACGAAGAGACTTATCCATATGCTGTTGGCGTGGGCATACCGATACCAAATTCCAGTGGTGAAATCAAGACATGCGTGGCAATTTCATTTATAAAAAAAGGAAAGTACAACAAAAAAATAGATGAGTTGCTTGAGCTTTTATTTGAACATAAAAGTGAGATAATCAAGTACATGGTTTAAATCATACACAAAAGATAGCCATTTTTCTGACGGCTATTTTTTATTGCGCCGATTGACTTTAAAAATAAGTTTAATGCATGATAAAATATAATAAGTTCTAATAAAGAACATAATGTTCTAATAACGAACAAAGGAGGATAAATGAATCAAATAATGCTTGACAATATAAACAAATGGGTTAATGAAGAAGAAATTATTGAACTGATGAGAGAACTAATCAGACGACCAAGTCATCCTGGGATAGAAAATCAAGAAACAGCTGTTGCAGAGTTCATACATGAGTTTTTCTCCCAGGAGGGAATCGAATCTGAACTGTTCCATGTCCAGGAGGGCAGAAAAAACGTGACGGCTATTATCAGAGGCAAGGGTAATGGAAAAAATCTGTTGTTGACAGGGCACACTGACACTGTACCACCTTATGACATGCCTGATGCATTTGAACTTAAACAGGAAGGAGACCACCTGATAGGGAGAGGATCCAATGATATGAAGGGACCGTTGGCATGTATGATGATAGCCATGGTTGCTATAAAAAGAGCTGGAATACAACTGGATGGAGATCTCATGTTTGCAGGGGTTATAGATGAAGAAGAAAAAAGCTTAGGGACCATTGACTTGATTGAAAGGGGAATCAAGGCTGACGGGGCGATAGTCGGCGAGCCTACTAATCTAGACATCTGCATAGCTCATCGGGGTTTGGAATGGTTTGAGTTTGACTTCGAGGGGAAAGCTGTACATGGTGGAAAGCAGAAAGAAGGAATCAACGCCATTGTTAAAGCATCAAACTTTATTCAGCTGATGGAGAACAAGATTGTACCATTACTGGAGAATAGAAAGCACCCAATAACAGGAACGTCAACAATGAATTTTGGAACAATCAATGGGGGCACACAACCAAGCACAGTAGCAGGAAACTGTAAGATTAAGATTGACCGAAGATGGATACCAGGTGAAAAGTACGAGGATATAATTCTAGAATATGAAGAGGCTCTGGTGGAGCTTAGAGAAAAAGACCCAGAGTTCAAATGCAGTATGAAAGTATTGGATGTCAGCGTGATGAAAGAAGGCTATGTACATGAGGCTATGGAAATAGACGAAGATCACGAACTTGTTAAAGCATTATTAAAATCATCCCAAGGAATAAGCGAACGAGCACCTGCAATTACATATTTTACAGCCTGGACAGATGGTGGTCTTTTATCTCATTACGCTAAAATACCAACATTGGTGTGTGGCCCTGGCGACTTGGAGACAGCACATTCAAAGGATGAGTTCATTGATAAAAAACAACTGATGAGAGCGGTAAAAACTTATGCCTTAACAGCGTTAAAATTTTGCAGTAACCATGTGTCTAAATAAAGACGGATGGTATTATAAGCATGAAATCCGAGAAAGGAGGATGAGAAACAGAACAGGATAAAATACTAAATTGGAGGTAAGAATGTCTATAAACAAAGAAACAAAACCAAAACGAAAAATACCACATGTCTATGTCATACTTTTAACTATTGTAGCAATCTGTGCCATATTGACCTACATTATACCAGCAGGACAATATGGAACAATGGAAGCCGCAAGTGGAAGAGAAGTGGTGGACCCTGATTCGTTCGAGTGGATTGAAAACACGCCGATTGGACTGATGGATTACCTTAAATCGGTGCCGGATGGTTTGGTGGAAACAGCATCCATTATCTTCTTCATCTTCATTGTTGGAGGATCTTTTGCAGTTGTCCATGCAACAGGGGCAGTAGAGGCTGCAATCGGTGCGATAGCTAAGAAAATGCAAGGTAAAGAAAGAGCAATCATACCAGTTATCGTGTTTGCGTTTTCTATCTTAGGCGCAACTTATGGAATGGCTGAGGAAACACTGCCATTTATCCCTATAATGGTCACGTTGGCAATAGCATTAGGATTTGACTCCTTAACAGGGATTGGGATGGTCTTAGCAGGAGCAGGGGCAGGATTCGCAGGTGCATTCATGAATCCATTTACTATCGGAGTTGCTCAAGGAATTGCTGAGCTTCCTTTATTCTCAGGAATGGGTTATCGAATTATTGGCTATTTAGTTATGACAACTCTTGTTGCGGTGTTCTTATTTAGATATGCCGGAAAAATCAAAAAGAACCCCGAATTGAGTCTAATGTATGAAGCTGACAAAAAGCGCGACGATGTTTTAGACTTGAGTGAACTGAAAGAGTTTACCGGGCAAAGAAAAGCTGTTTTGATTATCGTTATGTTGGCGGTTGTTCTGTTGGTGTTTGGTGCGATTCAATTTGGATGGTATATCCAGGAAATTGCCGCATTATTCTTGGGGATGGCCATTCTTGTAGCTTTTGTTGGAGGTCTTGGACCAAATCGTTTTGCAGAAGAGCTGATTGAAGGAATGTCCAATATTGCTGGTGGCGCTTTGGTTGTTGGTTTTGCCAGAGCTATTTTGGTTGTGCTTGAAGGCGGAAACATATTGGATACGATTCTATTCGCATCATCTAATGTCCTATCAACATTGCCATCATCAGTATCAGCAGTAGGTATGTACGTATTCCAATGCTTTATGAACTTCATTGTACCATCAGGCAGTGGACAGGCTGCTGTAACGATGCCAATTTTAGCACCTTTGTCTGATTTGGTAGGAGTCACAAGACAAACTGCTGTGTTGGCTTATCAGTTTGGTGATGGTATTTCCAATATTTTCACACCAACCTCAGGCTACTTCATGGCAGGTTTGGCTTTGGCCAAGATTCCATGGGACAAGTGGGCAAAATGGATTTTGCCGTTGATTCTCATGCAATATGCTTTTGGTGCGATTTTTGTTTTTATTTCACACTTGATTGGATACGGACCTTTTTAACATAAAGAATAGAGAAGTGAGTGATGTGTATTTACTCTTCACTGACTTTATATTATTTGCAAGAATATTTTTTGAGTGTCAATAACTTGTGAAAACGTCACTTTTTAATAGATTAATTAACGCGACAAAATGTCACCTTCTGATTGACCATCAGAAGTCTGATTCACCGTCTAGGTAGGTCAAGGATAAAATGCACAGCAAGCTTTCCTTGACCTGCCTCGACAGGTGAAACGATTGGCCGATAGGCCAATCAGGAGATAGTCTGCTGTTGTTGGAAAAACAGCTCATACAAGAATTGCAGGGATTCGTTGTAATCTTCTGACCACCAAATTCTCTTCCAAGCGTCAGTTCCATAAGACCCTAGAGGAATCATAGGTGTGACCGGTTTTTTCTTGGGCTTTTTCCTGATCATTGCGTTCTGAGGCTTCAAATAACGGATGGTCTCAAAGATTTTTTCGTTGTAAATGACGCGGATGCCCGATCTGGGGCTAATGAGAACCTGTATGGCTTTAGCTTTTGAGATGATAGGAAATCCCTTATCAAGAATCTGGAAGCAACGGCCTTTGAAGGAAAACGTGCCAGCGTTGTCGGTCTTGCGCTCATGTTTGACACAGAGGATATCATCGATTTGGCTTGGTTTGACCAGTGAGACAAACAGGCTCTCCTGCGTAGCGGACACTGAGAATTTCTTGTTGTATATTGCCTTATACTCGTTTTCCAGGAAGTGATTGGCTTCTGATAGGGTGGTGATGTTACGCATAGCCAGTTCAACCGGCAGACGGCTCTGAAGCGTTTCCCACAGGCGCTCGACTCTACCTTTGGCTTGAGGGGTGCCAGCATAGATGATATCAACCCCGAGTTCATGTAGAGAACGGCCAAACTGAGTCAGGTTCACTGTTTTGCCTGCGATCAGCTCTTCCACCGTCAGCTTGTCGGTTTTGGGAGAGCGGAAAATGGTATGTTTGTCCGAGTAAATGGTCTGAGGCACACCGAATTCCAGGCAGCATTGGCGCATGGTTTCCAGATAACCGTGCAGGCATTCATTCTGGCTCAGGTAAAGACCGACAATCTGACCGGTCGCATCATCAATGGCACCATGCAGGCTATATTTGATTGATGTTTTGAACCACTCGTAAGGGGTTGCGTCAATTTGGATCAGTTGACCGGCATGGGGTTTTCTCTCACGCCTTTTGGTCCTTCGGCTAACTTTTTTCTTTTTGGGGCTTTCAATTCCTGCATTTTTTAGTATACTTAAGATGGATGTATACGACAGGGTAAGCTTGTATCTTTCCTGTAGTATCTCTTGGAAATGAAGGAAATTGGCGGTGGTAAATTCTTTGCTGGAATGGATCCGTAAGATTTTTTCCTTCATTTCTGCTTTGATGGCATGAACGGGCTTTCTACCGGTATTTTTGTGGATCAGAGCTTCGGCGCCAGCGATTTGGACTCCTTTCTTGATACGTGTGATCTGGCGTGTGGAAAGACCTAATAGTTCAGCTGCCTTTTCTCGGGTGATAGCTTTGTCGATATAGCTGTTGATCACCTTGTAGGTTTTTAGTTGGGCTTGTGTCATTGTCACTGTTCTCTCTTTCATAGTTTATAGTGTAGCTGAAAGTGACATTTTCTCAAGTTAATTATATAGTGACATTATCACAAGTTAACAACACAAGAGTATTTTTTGAGTTGAATTAAAAAGAAATATACTATACAATGATAAAAGAGTCATCAAATTACCTGTATATTAATAAGATATAATCAGGAGGCAAATTTTGTCAAAAATTAAGAATGAAAATGTATATAATCAAATGCAAATTCTCTTTGAAAAAAATCCTAATGGGGTTATTGTCACTGATAAAGATAATCACATTTTGTTTGTTAATCAAAACGCACAAAAATTTTTTGATGATAATGAATCTTGTATAATAGGTAAAGAATTGTTTTCTTCATTACCGTTATTCCAGCAAGTAGACTTAAAAAACAGAGTCAACTATTCATTTTTAAGAGGCGAGTTGCAATATGAGGCTACTTATTTTGAAATTAACTACCATAATCTCGATGCAAACGTTTATCTGATAAACTTGTTAGTGAAGGAAGAATATTCGGAGAATGATTTGAAGTGCAAGCAAGAAATCATTGATGAGTTATATGAAATATTAGAAGGTTCCTATGATGGCATATTGGTTACAGATAACGATGGCAAAATCTTGTTTGTTAACAAATCATATGAGAGGGTTGCCGCGATTAAGAGAGAAGATATGTGGGGTAAAAACATGCGTGATTTGATCAATCCAGTATGGATGCCCAATGCTGTTTCTTTTGTAGTTGCAGAACAAAAACAAGTAATATCAAAAAAACAAGTTACAAAAGATGGAAGGAATATTATTGTTACAGGTACTCCTATTTTTAATAAAAAAGGTGAAATAAAAAAAATTGTTATCAATGCAAGAGATATAACTAAAATATATGAATTAAGAGAGGAGTTAATTAGAGAAAGACACTTAAACCATACATATCTCGAGAATTATAATAAATTTATTGAAAAAAATCCATGCGATCCTCAAAGCATGTTAGCTGTTAGCAAACCTATGCAGGAAATATATGAATTAGTTAAAAAGATAGCGAATTTTCAAGCAACAGTTTTGATATTAGGAGAATCAGGAGTTGGTAAAGAACTCGTAGCGCAATGTATTCATGATAATAGCATTAGAAAAAACAAACAATTCATTATCATTAACTGCGGTGCAATTCCAGAAAATCTGCTTGAATCCGAATTGTTTGGATATGAGAAAGGTGCATTTACTGGTGCAAATCAATACGGTAAATCTGGTTTATTAGAAATAGCTGATGGAGGAACAGTGTTTCTAGATGAAATAGGTGAGATGTCTTTGGATTTACAGGTTAAATTATTAAGATTTTTAGAAACTAAGGAGATAAGAAAAGTTGGAGGTACATTAAAAAAAATAGTTGATATCCGTGTTATTGCTGCAACTAATAGAGACCTAGACTCTATGGTAGAGGAAGGAACTTTCAGAGAAGATCTTTTTTATAGATTAAATGTTGTTAGAATTAAAGTGCCTCCATTAAGGAAACGGATTGCAGACATTACTCCGTTGAGTATGATGTTTTTAGTTCAATATAACAAAAAATATAACCAAAGCAAGGAATTTACTATCGATGTAATCAGTGAATTTGAAAAATATAAATGGCCTGGAAATGTTAGAGAATTAAAAAATGTTATTGAAAACATGGTCACAATTAGCAATAATGAATATTTGCAAATTAATGATATTCCTTGGAAAAAAGAAAATAACACAGTGCGTAAAATTATTAATCTGATAGATAATAGTGAAGATTTAACATTAGTTGAGGCGACAGAGATTTTAGAAAAATTAATGTTGGAGAGAGAAAAACCAAAGTATCAAACTACAAGAAGTCTTGCAGAACGTATGGGAGTAGATCAATCTACAATTGTTAGAAAGTTAAAAAAATATGGCTTATAGACCAGTTTTTATCTGATTTGAAAAAGGATAGTATAGAATATAATCACGGAGAGTAGAATTTGAAAAAAATATACATCAGACTGTAGATAATATAACAAGAGATAGAATTTCTCTTGTTATTTTTTTATTTAGAGGTGTTATGTGAGGCACAGAAATGTAGCTAGTAATTCGGATTTGATTTATTTGATGCATAGATGCATAGAATATCAAGAATGCATCAGTTTATGATTTAAGAAAACAATCTAAGCGGAATTATACTATATTAGTGTCCTATTCTATTATAGGGGCAAAAGGTTTTTAATATATATATTTATAGTTGTTATTCGAGTTTTAAAGGTTTCAAGAATTTTTTCGGTTTATTAATTAATATATAGATAATATTTTTGAAAGCTGGCATAGGAATTGCAACATTTTGAAAAAATAGAATTTAAAGTATCGAAGCCACCTGTAATTCCGGACCAAATGCGCACAAGATGCCATTTAAAGTGACTCCAGAAGTGATATATCAATCACTTATAAGAGTAAATAAAATATTTTAAAAACATTAGGAGGAAAAATGAAAAAAGCGAGAAAAAGGATTTCTTTGATTACAGTGATTGCATTAATTGTAGTAACGGTGTTGACCGTAGGCTGCAGCAGTACACCGACACAACAAACCACAGCAAGTCCGGGAAATGCGACAACCCAAGGCAATGAACCGGAATATGCATCGATGACAATAAAGGTAGGGGGGACAGTACCTGAAAGCCATCCGATTACGAAAGCACAATTTTTATTTGAAGAGATAGTAGAAAGAGAATCAGGTGGAGCAATGAAGGTAGAGGTATATCCAAGTGGACAACTAGGAGCAGGAAGAGAAATGGTAGAAGCTGTTCAAGTTGGAAATATTCAAATGGGAGAAACAACACTAGCCCCATTTTCCAGCTGGACAGACGAATTTTCATTATTGGCATTGCCATTTTTGTTTGATAACAGAGAACATGCATTCAGAGTAGCAGACAGCGAAATGGGAAAACAAATGGCAGGCAATGTGGCGGAGATAACGGGAGTAAGGGTAATAGGATACTGGGAAAACGGAATAAGACAATTGACAAACGGTACAAGACCAGTAAGAACACCTTCAGATCTTAACGGGATGAAAATCAGAGTGATGGAAAACCCACTGTATCTGAACCTTTTTACGGCAATGGGAGCAAACCCAATGCCAATGGCATTTGGAGAGCTGTACACCGCATTGCAGCAAAAAACAATAGATGGACAAGACAATCCGTATGCAATTACAGCCACAAACAAATTCTATGAAATACAACCATACATGACAGAACTAGGACATGTGTTTGACATCACAGGATTCTTAATAAATGAAGAATGGTATCAAAGTTTAGGAGAAAAAGAAAGAGCATTGATAGATAAGGCATCGGCAGAAGCGACAGCATATCAAAGAGCAGAAGCAGTAAAATATGAAACAGAAGCAAAGAAAATAGTACAAGAAGAAGGTGTAGAAATAGAAGTATTGACTCCGGAAGAAAGGGAAGCATTCAGAACAGCAAGCGCATCAGTATATGATTGGTTTAGGGATGTAGGGAAACCAGTAACGGATATGGATGAATTTTTAAAAGCAGTTGATAGTTTAAGGCAATAAACCAAACAATCTCTCTCCGGGGTAAAACCCGGAGTTGGATTTTTAAATTCGGACCCCCAAAAGATGACGAAGAAGGTGAGAGAATGAAAGTAATAAAATGGATGGATGAGAATTTAGAAAAAGGGATATGCACCATATTACTAACAACAATGACGATCATTATTTCTATGCAGCTAATACTAAGATGGACAGGACAGAAATTGGACTGGACAGAAGAAATAGCCAGATATTGTTTCGTGTGGCTAGTCTATATTGCGTGCTCATATGGGGTAAAAAGAAGAGCTCATATAAAAGTTGATGCGGTCATGCTTTTATTCAGAGGAAAAGGAAAAATGGCAATTAAAATAATATCAAACGCGTTATTTTTTGTATTCGCCGCAGTGGTATCATATCAGGGAGTATTATTGTTAAAGAAGTTAAGTCTGTCAGGACAAGTATCACCAGCAGTGCAGATACCTATGGTGATCCCTTATGCATCATATACGGTTGGATTCATTATGGTAATGTTCAGGCTAGTACAAGATACAGTATTAATCATCAAAGAAGAAAGAAAGGTTTAAAAGAAACGAGAGGAGGAGAATGACACATGGACGCGGTGATTATTTTTGGCAGTTTTTTACTATTTATCATATTAAATCTTCCGATTGGAATAGCGATAGGATTAAGCATATTAACTTTTCTCGGATTAACAGGAACATTACCTATGTCATTTATTGCAACGAACATGTTTACGGCAGCAGATTCATTTCCGTTGATGGCAATACCATTTTTCATGTTATCAGGTGCATTAATGGAAGGGGGAGGATTATCTCAAAGGCTGGTAGATGTGGCGGAAAGCTTTGTAGGGCATTTCACTGGAGGCTTTGCGATGGTAACAATCGTGACGTGTGCTTTTTTTGGTGCTATTTCAGGATCAGCTCCTGCAACAGTAGCAGCGGTAGGATCCATAATGTTTCCGGCGATGGTAAAAAGAGGATATTCAAGAGAATTTTCAGCGGCGGTCATAGCAGCCAGCGGATGTTTAGGAGTAATCATACCGCCTAGTATACCGATGGTAATCTATGGAGTAGCAACAGGAGCATCAGTAGGGAGCCTATTCATGGCAGGATTCGGACCAGGCTTATTGTTTGCGGGATCATTGATGGGGCTAAGCTATATAATATGCAAAAAAAACGGATTCAAGGGAAATGGATTGAGATTTTCGGTTAAAAGAGTCCTAGGAGCGATAAAAAAAGGAATATGGGCCTTATTTGTGCCTGTAATTATACTTGGAGGTATATATGGAGGATATTTCACACCAACAGAAGCAGCAGTAGTATCGGTAGTATATGGATTTTTAGTTGGAAGATTTGTATACAAAGAATTGACGATGGAGAGAATATACCAAGCATTGTCAGGGTCATCTCTTACAGTCGGAACAGTACTGATCATAGTAGGAACAGGAACGGTGTTTGCCCGGGTACTAACCATAGCAAGAATACCGGATATGATAGTGAGAGGGATGCTGAGCATAAGTGAAAATCCAATTATTCTGCTTATTTTATTAAATTTATTATTATTATTTGTAGGTATGATAATGGAAACATTAGCGGCAATAATGATATTAGGACCAATACTATTTCCTGTGGCAGCAGCAGCAGGAATGAATGTGGTACATTTTGGGATTATGATGGTAGTGAACCTTGCAGTAGGGTTCATAACACCACCAGTAGGGGTAAACCTTTTTGTGGCCTGCGGAATTTCAAATGTATCTTTTGAGAGGCTTTCTAAAGCCATACTGCCTTTCATAGGCATACTGATAGTGGTTATATTGATCATATCATATTATGAGCCGCTGACCATGTGGCTACCCACAACAATGATGAAGAGATAATAAACAAAAAAGACTTGATATGTTAAGCATATTATGACCAAATATATTGTAAAAAGATAGATCTAAAACCTATCCAATAGAGGTCATGCAGAGCATAAAAAAAGGGTAAAAAACACGTGAAGAAGAAAATAAAAGTGGTATAGTTTCTGATGGAATATAGGATAAT
>JAHRFV010000080.1 GCA_019084435.1 Dethiosulfatibacter sp. | reverse complement strand
TTTTTGCATGATTAGTTGTATAATATTATTCATAGAGAATTCCTCCTTTGGTTTTTGTGGTGTCCAATTACATTATATCAAACGGAGAGTAATTCTCTATATTTTTTTGTTTTTCTGTCCAACACTTATTTTACACTAACAATAAAATGCTAATTTCTCTTTGAAAATCACGATTTTCTTGAATATTTAGTAGTAATTGTTTTTATTAATATGATATAATTTTTTATAATATACATCTAGGATATAGAGTCAATAGTAAATTTAACTGACTCTAGTTAGCTTATTGACTGCTGTTTATTGATAGGTAATAAATATTTTACGAGGTGATGAAATGAATAAATATTTATCCAGAACCATCAGCATTCTTCTTGTCCTGACTATGTTATTCACTGTTCCAGCGATTTCAGAAACTAATCCACCACCATTGAATTTTGACGGTACCCAAAGCGATTGGGCAGAATCCGAATTATTGGCAGCATACACATACAATCTTACCTACGCACTTATAATGAACAACTTCAAGAAAAGCATCACCAGAGAAGAGTTTTCCACCATTGCAGTCAAGCTCTATGAAAGTCTAACCGGCAAAACTGTTCTGACAACCACCAATCCTTTCACTGATACCAAAAATCCTGAAATACTGAAAGCATACAATTTAGGTATCGTAAAAGGTATCAGCGCCACTGAATTTGCACCTGGCAACAATATCACACGTCAAGAGATATGCGTCATGATTTACCGCGCATTGGATGTGAGTATTCCTGCCTTGGACAAAGATGTCAGCGGTGCTTTTTTATTTACGGATCAGAATAGAATCGCATCCTGGGCACTGACTGAAATGAAATTTGCCTTTAAAAACCAGATAATGAGAGGCTTTGAAGACAACACTATAGGTCCTCTACAAAACACTACCAGAGAGCAGGCAATCGTGCTACTGAAAAGAACCTTTGAAAATTTTTCAGATGCATCTGGACAAAACACTACTTTTCCTGAAAATGATCTAGGCACTATAACCACCTATAAGCCTTCCCTTCTCAGGGCTAGTGATCTGACAAGATTTAGGGAGATGCCAGAACATACTCTGTTCTTCCCAAAATATGACGAAAGGGTTTCTTTGTATGCAGCGTCTACACCAATGAAACCGGCAAGCAAGCCGAGTTCAACCTTCCAACTAAACACATCAATAATCATTAAACCAGGCATAATAATTCCGGAAACCGAAAAATCAATCTACTCCAACTCCTCCTACACAACCTTTATTGATAAGAACGAAAACCAGAAAAGATGGTTTGCCTTCACGTTGCATAATGCGTCCGGAGTCAAAAAAATCGTCTGGCAGGTATCCGTATCACCATTTATCGGTTACAAAGAAAACTGGAAATCACCGCTTGGCTTACTGGCCAGTGGAGAAGCGGATGCCACTCTAGGTGAATTCCAGATTGATTTTGGCAATCTGAAGAAGCCTACCTACTCACTCATAAATACTGGCCTTATAAGTTCAACCGCCACTTACAAACCGATTGAGCAAAAGCACGCTAACTATTATGTACGCGCGGTTGCAGTTGATTCATTTGGAAATCCTATAGGCGATCCTGGAAAAGGCATTGCTGTCGTTTATGGCGAAAGGGTAATCGACTACAATCCAAGTGAAAAAATAACCTCAGCATTCCAAGTTTGGACACCTTATCGTCCTGGTGGTGTTTTCTCCGGTGAATTCCTTGATCATCCAACATTTAAGAGTGTGTTTGGTGTCGACCCTAGATCCAATGAAAACAGATTGTTCCATTTTAATGGTATAGACAGTACTTATGATAAGATTGCCATACAAATCACAACCGAAAAGTTTCCATCTACCGGAGGCGGTTGGCCCAACACGCCTAATGTAATCTATGAAAAAGAGTACCCGCTACCCGTCACATCCATCAATCTAGACTTCCCAAATAGCGTCTTTGTAGATTTTACGAAATTCGCCAAACCCGCCTCACAAATGAAAGAGGGTCAATATATCAAATACTACCTGAGAGGTGTGGCTTTTAAAAAATCTACAACCCCTGGAAAGTATGATGTAAGCTACTCAACACCGGTTACAATAGAGTATGGCTATAACCCACCTATTACGTGGTTTAGTGATGATCCTTACAAATCAGTCGAGACTTTGAAGGTATCGAAACCAAATGTCAAGATATTGAATTACACGAAGCCTGAATGGCCTGACAAAGAATATATGCATCATTATTATGTTTTTACAGCACCAAAAGCTGCTGACATCAAGTGTAATTGGAGAAACACTAATACTAATGAGGTTCTATATCCATACAGAGCACCTTATATTAATCTTTATGCATCCCAAGGAATAAAAAATGCCCAGGACTATGAAACCCTCGTCATCCCTCGTGTACTTACGGTCGGAACCAAAGTCTATTTCCGAATGGAAGAAGAGGATAAGGGCTTTTGGCAGCAGCTATTTGAAGGCATAGTCAACTTCTTCAAGGATTTGGTAAATGCAATAAAAACCATAGTTAATCAGGTCAGCGCAGCCTATGCCAAATTAAAATCAGATTTGGTCAATTTCGTCGTCAATCTTTGTCCTATTGAATCATTGAAAGGACATTTTAAAACCGCCTTGGAGGCTTATCTCAATTATGGATTGATGGCGATCGGTATCCCACCAACACTACCAAATTTTGATCAGCTTGCTGAACAAGGGATGAGTTATTTTGCTGAAGTAGCACTAACTGAGGCTGGAATTCCTGTCACTGATCTCACAAAAGATCAATTTGAAAAAATCGTCACCGGCATTGCTAATGAAATTGATAAAGCGGCAAACTACGCTGACTTCAATCCTATTGATGCACCTTTCTTGAAACTTGATCCAGACTATATGTATAAGCCGGGATATGTGGATGTTGAGATATCCAATCCGACGAATGTAAAATCCATACCAGGAACCTTCGACGTTAGGGTAACCTTTGAGTTAGATCACTACAATATGATCAATCCGGTCTATCCATTATCACTTGTTCCAGCAGTCAGCTTCGCCGATCAGGGTGCCAACTTACAAGCCGCAATATCCTACAGAAACCATTTCGAGTCTGGATTGAATGGCCATACCATCAACTATGCTCAAGGCTACAAGGCCATATATGATGTATTCAATCCACAACCAGGCATCAAGATACCAATACTTCAACCTTATGAGAAAAAAATCGTACGAGTATATCTGAATCCATATGACGGTAAACAAATGCCCAACTATCCTGAGGGTGAGGAATTCATTAAAACAGACTTTGAGAACATGTATTTCGGTAATGGAAACAAGAAATTTACCCATTTCAATCTCATAGGTCGATTTCCTACTGCAGAGGAGTACATGAAACGTGATGGTGTTTTATTCTACTTGGATCCTACCATCAAATATGTTTTCACCAATGAACATAATCACAAAGGCTACGAAAAGGTTCAGATGTCTGTCAGTGCTAGTTGGACAAAATAGTATATAACTAAAATTATTTAAATTGCTCTATAAAACACCCCGCAGATGAGTCAGGTTCGACTCTTCTGCGGGGTGTTGGTTTTGTTACTGAACTTTGCCCTTCGTGTCTTAAGAAGGAATGTTTCGTGTTGTTATTATTCTTCAGTTACTACCATTGTGATTGTTTTTGTTTCAGTCACTGCATTTAGATTGAACTCTACATCGTAAACATCTAGAGCATCATGTGTTACTGTTGCTGTTCCACCGTTAGTTACAAAGTCAGTACCAGCAATCAATCCGTTTACATACGTTTGTACTGCTGCTGTTTTTATTACTTGTTCGGCTCCTATAGCAACTGTTACGGTTCCATCTACTACTAATGACATCACTGCTGCTACATCAAATGTAACTTGTGCTGCATCAATCTCATCTTGAACAACTACTAGTCTAGCTATTAAAGCATCCTTTACTGTTCCTGCCTCTAATGCATTAACTAATGCCAATGCATCATTATGAGAAGTCTGTGCTGCATTTATAGCAACTTGATTAGTTCCGTCAAGAGCATCCGATAAACCTTCAGCTGTTACTACTGTCGCTGTTGCTGCTGCTTGATCAACTAATAATTGTAACTCGGCTTCTGCTGCTATTAGAGTTGCTTCTGTCTCTGTCATCAACAGCACTTGTGCCGGTGTTAACAGGTCAAAAGCCACTCTTGTTGCTTCTATTTGAGCTGCATCAATGAGTTCCACCAATCCGGTTGTTGGTAAAGCTGCGATTAAAACATCCACTGTTGTTGCTGCTGCTTGATTAGCTTCTGCTACATTAAGCACTACCCTTATAGCATCACTTGTTACTGTTCCTGTGTAGTTTCCATATGCTATAAATGTTACCTTAATGTATTGTGTGGCATCAGCTGACACAGGAACATAAGTCACGTCTGTTGCACCAGTAATATTTGTATATATCGCGCCTTCTGTAGTAGCTATACTCCACTGATAGTTTCCAGTTGCGTTAACTGGCACTGTTATTGCTGACAGTGTTGTTCCAACTATAGCACTACCTGAAACGTTTACAGATGTCACGACTATGTCATTGTTTCCACCGCCACCTGATGAAGTTGTTGTGAAGGTCAATGTTGTGATCATTCCAGAAGGAAGAATTCCCATTGCTTCATAACGAACCAATAAAGTATGGTTCCCGCTCAGATCCAAATCATCAAACACGCTGGCTACATAAGAGGTCCAGTTGCCATCATCCAATTTGTACTCCATTGCTGATGTCATACCTGTTACAGTATTTGCTGAATCATCACGAGTAACATCAGGAGCTGCTGGTGCATCCATCTCGTCAATATATTTTACTGATCTGTCAAGTAAAACAACTGTTTCACCACGTCTGATCATTCTGTCCGGACCAAATGTTCCATCAGGATATCCTGTCATAAGGTTCACAGCAGCAACTGCTCCAACTGCTCCTCTACTCCAAGTTAGTAGTCCCGAATCTGTGAATACATTGGCTGCTGTTGAATTGGCTGATAGATTGTTGATTTTCATGATGATTGTTGCAGCCTCTTCTCGACTGATGTGGTTTTCCGGTCTCATGGTATTATCGTTATACCCTTGAATGTAACCGGCTCTGACAGCAATTCCAACTGCTGAAGCATACCATGCATTTTGATTTACATCGGTAAAGCTAGTTGAACCTGTTGCTGTAAATTGAAAGGATCGGTTGACCAAAGCTACAAACTCTGCTCGAGTAATATAATCATCGGGTTTGAATGATCCATCCAAATATCCTTTAACCCAGTCGTTATCAATCCACTCTTGTATTGTCTCTTCTGCCCAATGCCCAGAGATATCTGATGCCGTCTCCATCGCATTCGCATTCATGGGAATTATTGTAAATAGCATTAGAAAAACTGCCACCATTGCAATTCCCATTTTTAATTTTTTTCATTGTTATCGTCATTATTGTTGCCTCCTATTTCTTTTTGTGTTTAGACACTTTTATGCTTACTACTTGTTAAGTTCTAAGTATTCTTACACATTAAATATACAAACTTTTGTTATATAATTTTATTTATATATTTATTTAATCTATTATACAACTATATTTTTAATAATACTACTAATATTTTTTTAAATTATAAATTAATCTTGTGAAAGTCAGCATTTTGATCAAAAAACCAGCAATCTAGTGGTTTATATCTATCAAAGAGGAAATATTAGTGTTTATTTTTCAACGATGCTATTATATAATGGCAATAGCAATAGAAGGAGTGAACAAGTAATGAAGGCTTTTACCAATATCCTGTTAATATTGATTATTGTTTTTACGGCATCAACCATGCCCTTGTTTTTGTCACCCATAGATTACAGTTCAATAATCACAATACCTGAAGATGATGAAGAGGATACCCAAATTACCTTCATATCAAAAAACGGCAGCAATTTTAATGACCCTGATGTAGTTGAGTTGGAAATCAGCACCACTCAGGATATTGTTTTGAATCCAACCAGTGAAACTTTGATTCTAGTGGATATCTACCAGGATGGTACCTTGATTAAAGCCAATCAAAATATCACACTGATGGAATCCTTGAACCTGGAAAATGATTCTTACCTGTTATCTGTCGATTCACCTATAAATATATCCGCGAAAATCAACCAAAAAGATTTGGGTCTGAAGAACGGGTCATATAGATTGGTTATTAAGTCCACTTTTAGTGAACTAGCGAACAAGACAGTTGAAATCGTGACACAATATATCAATGACGGCGTTTACATTCGCTCAACAAATGAAGCGCCTGCTGGTCTTATAGGCATCTCTTATTATCTATCGAGTGAAGATAATGATCTGGTTCCCGTCTCAGAATTTGTATCTAACACAAATTCAGTACATAAGTTGATGGAAGATGCTTATTTGAGAGAAAGTGCCATCGAAGGATTATATAACCCTGTAGGAGGCATCAACTATATTATTTTGAGAGATGGTGTGATTTATATTGATATTCCTGGGGATGATGAGGTTTATAATCTGGAAGACCAAAAGGCTGTAAATGCTTATTGGGCTTTTGTTAGACCATTTTCTGAAATCAGGGGTGTCGTAAGGGTTAGGTTTACAGTCGATAACTATGTTAGAGAGGAGTTCTTCAACGGGCAGAACATTCGTTACTCAATCCCATACGAAAACAAGAATAAACTGTATGTGCCACTATTGATAAATGAAAGATATGTGTTAAGCGAAAAAGATGTCGAAAACGAAGATGTTCTAAGCGGTTCAGAAATTGTGGACTTCATGATGGAACAAATTAAGGCAGAATCATTG
>JAHRFV010000010.1 GCA_019084435.1 Dethiosulfatibacter sp. | reverse complement strand
GCATTGGAATCTATGGGGTTTAAGACCTTTGGATTTTAAGGTGGTCGTGAGGACATATGGGAGCCTGAAGAGGATGTTTATTGGGGCGAAGAAAGCGAATGGCTTGGTGACAAGCGTTATTCAGGTGATCGTGAGCTCGAAAATCCATTAGCTGCAGTTCAGATGGGTCTAATTTATGTCAATCCGGAATGGCCAAACGGTGAGCCTAGTTCAATTGCATCTGGCAAAGATATTCGCGAGACTTTTGCTCGTATGGCAATGAACGACGAGGAGACTGTTGCATTGATTGCAGGAGGTCATACCTTCGGGAAATGCCATGGCGCTGGTAGTCCAACGCATGTAGGCCCAGAGCCTGAGGCCGCAAGCATAGAAGAACAGGGACTTGGATGGAAGAATAGCATGGGAAGCGGTATAGGAGGAGATACAATCTCAAGTGGTGTCGAGGGAGCCTGGACGCCTACACCAGTTAAATGGGACAATAGCTATTTAGACACCCTTTTTGATTATGATTGGGATCTTGTTAAAAGTCCAGCGGGAGCTTGGCAATGGACGCCAACTGATCCTGCTGCTGCAACCACAGTACCGGATGCACATGATCCGACAAAAACCCATGCTCCAATGATGACTACAGCCGACCTTGCTTTGAGGATGGATCCTGTTTATCGACCGATAGCAAAACATTTTCAACAGAATCCTGAGAAGCTAGAAGATGCTTTCGCTCGTGCATGGTTCAAACTGACTCATAGAGATATGGGGCCTATATCACGATATCTTGGAAAGGAAGTGCCTTCTGAGGAATTGATTTGGCAAGATCCAGTGCCGGCAAATGTTCATGAGTTGATTGAACAAGAGGATATAGGAAAGATCAAAGGTAAAATAACCGATTCGGGTCTATCTATTTCTGAACTGGTTTATACTGCTTGGGCTTCAGCGTCGACTTTCCGTAATTCTGATAAGCGTGGTGGAGCGAATGGAGCAAGAATTCGCCTGGCACCACAAAAGGATTGGGAAGTTAACCAGCCAGAACAATTGAATGCTGTACTCCGAACACTTGAAGGTATAAGGGATGGTTTTAATAGTTCACAGTCAGGATCCAAGAGGATTTCGTTGGCTGATATGATTGTTTTGGCTGGATGTGTAGGTATTGAAAATGCAGCTAAGAATGCAGGGATGGATATTTCAGTTCCTTTTATACCTGGTAGAACAGACGCATCTCAAGAACAAACTGATGTCGAAGCATTCGAAGTACTTGAACCTAAAGCAGATGGTTTCAGAAACTACAGTAAAGCTAAGTATGCCGTAACAACTGAAGAATTGCTGGTAGATCGCGCTCAATTACTGGGGTTGACTGCACCTGAAATGACTGTTCTTGTTGGCGGAATGAGAGTCTTGAATGCCAACTTTTATAAGTCGCAACATGGTGTTATGACCAAGAATCCGGAGAGTCTGACAAATGACTTCTTTGTCAATCTGTTAGATATGAGTACCAAGTGGAATGCTTCTTCAGAAGATAAGGATATTTTTGATGGTAAAGATCGCAAGACTGGTGAACACAAATGGACTGGAACTCGTGTTGACTTGATATTCGGTTCCAACTCAGAGTTAAGGGCAATTGCTGAGGTATATGCCAGTGAAGATGCTAAAGAGAAGTTTGTACACGATTTTGTGAAGGCTTGGAATAAGGTTATGAACGCAGATCGTTTCGATCTTGCTTAATTATTAAATCATATATGTTAAAAAACTCCTGGTATCCGAGATATAAATCGCGAATGCCAGGAGTTTTGTTTTGTAATAGGGAAAGAACTGAGCATATTGATTTTATCGACATTTTTGTGGTATAGTTATAAAGAAATATTCATTCATACTGATTAGTGTATAATAAGATAAAATAAGATAAAATAAAATATAGTTGAATTAGATGATGAGTCAGGAAGGTGGCATGATGAAAAATATGAACTTTGTTAGGGTTGCAGCAGCCAATATTGATTTGAAGGTGGCGGATTGCAGTCATAATAAAAGAAAATTATTGGAAAAAATCAATGAGGCTTGGAATAAAGGAATTGAAATAATAGCTTTTCCGGAATTAACCATCACCGGTTATACATGTGGAGATCTTTTTTTTCAAAAATTTTTATTGGGAGAAAGCGAGAGTGCTATTAAGGATATAATGGAACTGACCTCTGATAAGGATATGCTGATTGCTATTGGTGCTCCTATCGAATTCAACAATAAATTGTATAATTGCGCTGTGATAATCAATTGTGGCACACTGATAGCGATCATCCCTAAAATCTATCTGCCAAACTACAATGAGTTTTATGAGCAGAGATGGTTCAACAGCGGTGTTGGGATCAAAGGCTGTGAGATAGACTATTGTGGAAACCAGGTGCCTTTTGGGACTGATATTCTTATGAGATGTCAAAATAATCCTAATCTAGTTGTTGGGGTAGAATTATGCGAGGATCTATGGGCGGTTATACCACCTAGCAGTTACCTTTCTATGGCAGGTGCCACTTTGATTCTAAACCTATCGGCCTCCAATGACCTGGTAGGCAAAAGCCAGTATAGGAGAGACCTTGTAGTCAACCAATCTGCACGGTGTCTTGCTGCTTATGCTTATGCTTCAGCTGGATATGGTGAATCAACAACTGATTTAGTATTCGGTGGACATTGCCTGATAGCTGAGAATGGAAAACTCCTCAGTGAATCGGAAAAGTATCTTCTGCAAGGAAATTTGATATTTACAGATATAGATTTGGACATTATTTCTCATGATCGTAAAAAAATCAGCACCTTTAAAGCGGAGAATCACAGTAACTACAGAGATGTGCCTTTTATGGCGTATCAAAGGCATAACGAAGTTGAACGCAGTTACCAAAAACAACCTTTTGTTCCTCAGGAAGATAATGAAATGCTAAGAAGGTGTGAGGAAATCTTCAATATTCAGACTATTGGGTTATCAAAGAGGATTCAACATATCGGTTCAAAAAGTATGCTTATTGGTGTGTCAGGAGGATTGGACTCAACGCTTGCTCTACTAGTCTGCGTGAAGACTTGTGAAAAACTTGGCCTCGATAAAAAAATGATTAAAGCTGTAACTATGCCTGGATTTGGAACAACAGACAGAACTTACCAGAACGCTGTTCAATTGATTGAATCGCTAGGAGTGGACTTCAGGGAGATTTCCATAGAGGAAGCTTGTCGATTACATTTTAAAAACATAGGACATGATGAAAGCATAAGAGATATCACCTATGAAAATACTCAGGCAAGAGAAAGAACACAGATTTTAATGGATTTGGCAAATATGCACGAAGG
>JAHRFV010000201.1 GCA_019084435.1 Dethiosulfatibacter sp. | reverse complement strand
GCTCATTTACGGGTATATCCAAAAGACTAAAGGAGTACAATAAAGATATAATATGTGTTGCAGCAGAACCTTCTGCATCTCCTGTTCTTTCAGGAGGGAAAGCCGGCCCTCATAAGATACAGGGCATGGGACCTGGTTTTGTAACGGATATTTTCAGATATGAGTATGCTGATCATATCATCCAGATAGATTATGAGGATGCAGAACGTGAAACATTGGAGTTTTCAGCACAAACAGGCATTATAATTGGATTGTCATCCGGTGCGAATATTTGGGCATCCAAGCTGATGTCAGAAAGATTAGGGAACAATAAAAAAATCGTGACCATTGCACCTGATGGAGGAGAAAAATATCTATCCATGGAGATTTATAAATGAGGAAAACATAATGAAATTCATTAAAGATTTGATAGAAGATATAGACGTTGTAATCAAAAACGATCCGGCAGCGACGAATAGAATAGAAGTTTTTTTGCTTTATCCCCATATTAAATCAATCATTTATCACCGTATGGCGCACTGGTTTTATGGTAAAAAAAGATATTTTATTTCTAGACTGATTTCCAATTTTGCCAGGTTTATCACCGGGATTGAGATACATCCGGGCGCAAAAATAGGAAAAGGACTATTCATAGACCACGGTATGGGTGTTGTAATAGGAGAAACGGCTGAAATAGGCAATTATGTGCTCATGTATCATGGTTCTACTCTGGGTGGGACAGGAAAGGATAAGGGCAAGAGACATCCCACAGTAGGAGATCATGTCATTATTGGCGCAGGCGCGAAAGTGCTGGGGAATGTACACATAGCAAAAGGCACCAAAATTGGTGCCAATGCAGTTGTGTTGAAGGACACAAAACCCGATTCTACTGTTGTTGGTATACCAGCCAGGGAAGTATGATCATACTTCCCTGACATAATTGACTAAGGTTCCAATCCTTTCGATTTCACAGGTAACAACATCACCGTCTTTCAACATTTTTGGAGGGTTAAAGCCCATTCCAACGCCTGATGGCGTTCCAGTCATGATAATATCTCCGGGTATCAGGGTGACCCCTTGAGATAAGTCAGAAATGATATGGTCAATATCAAATATCATATTGGATGTTCTGGATGATTGTCTGGATTCTCCATTCACATAGCTTTTGATTGACAAATCAACGGGATGATTTATCAAGGACTTATGAATGATATATGGTCCTAAAGCTGTGAATGTATCCAATGTCTTTCCTTTATGCCATTGAACATGCTTAAATTGTAAATCTCTTGCAGACAGATCATTACCGATGGTATAACCGAAAATATATTGGGCAGCGTCTTTTTTCTCGATATTCTTACCTTTTTTGCCAATTATTACCGCTAGCTCAACCTCATAATCTACTGATTGAGTTATGTTGCGATCTAACAATATATCCTCACCAGTTCCTATTGAAGGGTAGCATGTCTTGCTGAAGTAAATAGGATACTCTGGAACATCTCCTTTCACGCCAGTTATATCCTTCATTTCGTTAATATGATCCATGTAGTTCTTACCAAGACAAAAGATATTCCTTCTAGAATATTCAATGGGTGTTAAAACTCTAATTTCATCCGGTGACAAATACGGGGTTCTATCATCTTCGAAGATATCTTCAATCATTTGAATGTGTGGCTCTCGGAACAAATCAATAAGAGAGTTCATATCTGTCACTTCTCTAAACTGAATAATTGAATTTGTTGGTATTATTTTAGTTTTTTCCTGATTCATAAAACCTACGCTAATTGAGTTGAGATGTTCAAATCTAATAAAATACATGATTGACCTCCTGTTATTATATATAAGTATAAATTAAATCTTTATAAAACTCAATTTCTTTTATATAATGGTATGAGACTACAATAATGGGGGGCAAAAATGATTAAGAATTGGGAAGAATTCCTATTGCCATATGAGCAGGCTGTTGAAGAGTTAAAAACTAAATTTAAAAGCATTAGAAGAGAGTTTCGTGTAATGAATGAATACTCTCCGATAGAATTTGTAACTGGTAGAGTCAAAAAAATTTCTAGCATTATAGAAAAAGCAAGAAGAAAATCTGTCGAGCCAGAATGTGTTGAGGATATTGCAGGGATTAGGATTATTTGTCAACTGGTGGACGATATTCCCCTGGTGGTTGAGCACATCAGATCACGAAATGGCAAAGATATGGAAATAGTGGTTGAGAGAGACTACATAACCAATAAGAAAGAAAGCGGGTATAGGAGCTATCATATTATCATAAGCTATATGGTCCATACCGCTTATGGAGATAGAAAGATTTTGGCTGAGATTCAAATAAGAACATTAGCAATGAATTTTTGGGCTACAATTGAGCATTCCATCAATTATAAGTTTGGTGAGAATATGCCCGAAGATTTGAGAAAAAGACTTGCTGATTCAGGAGAAATCGCTAGTAAACTGGATGAAGAAATGTCTAAGATAAAGTTTGAGATAGTTGATTCACAGGAGTTTTTTATGACTAGATCAGCTTTAGTTGCCAGAGTCATCAAACAAATACAAACGCTATTTTTTAGTGGTAATGTTGAAAAAGATGACATCACCCAGTTGCAGGAGGAGTTTTACCATATTCGAGAACAAGGTAGTATTGAGGATTTAGAGCAATTGAACAAAAAACTTGAGCAGATGATTCAGAATTTATATTTGGATTAGGAGAGTAAATTTGAAGGAGAAAGTAATGCTAAGTAAAGATATTATTGAAAACATATTAGAAGCAGCTCTATCAACCGGAGGAGATTTTTCTGAGGTATTTGTGGAGGATAAAACAAACACAGGGATAAGTCTCATAGGTGGAAAAATTGAGCATACCGTATCAGGCAGAGATTATGGGATAGGCATAAGAATATTTGATGGATTTTTTAGTGTCTATGCTTATACAAACAGCGTGAATGAAAAGGACTTGATTGAGACGGCAAAAAAAGCAGCTACAGCAATAAGGAAGATGCGACAAAAAGGTGTTCAAACCATCAATGACCAGGTGATTAGTCAATTGGTCAACCCGATTGAGATATATCCTGCTACTGTCAGTAAGGGCAGAAAAGTTGATATCATGAAACGAGCGTACAATGCAGCTAGTACTTATGATGACATAATTACTCAAGTAACGGTTAATTACCTAGATTCGCATCAGAAAATACTAGTGGCTAATAGTGAAGGTATATATAGAGAAGACAATAGAGTTAGAACGAGGCTTGCAATACAATCTATCGCTTCCCTGAATGGTGAAATGCAATCAGGGTATTTTGGACCCGGATCAGGAAAAGGATTTGAGTTTTTTGAAAATCTCGATGTAGAATGGTACGCAAAAGAGGCTTCAAGAATTGCAAAAACAATGATTCATGCAGAATATAGCCCAAGTGGCAAGATGCCTGTTGTGATAGACAATGGGTTTGGAGGGGTAATATTTCATGAAGCTTGCGGACACGGTCTGGAAGCGACTTCAGTTGCCAAAGGAAATTCAGTCTTTGCAGGCAAATTAGGACAACAGGTCGCATCAGGCTTGGTATCAGCTGTGGATGATGGAACTATACCAAATGGTTGGGGATCATCAAATATTGATGATGAGGGAAATGACACAGCACGAAATATTCTTATTGAAAATGGAATCCTAAAAAATTACATGGTCGACAAACTTAATGGTCGAAGAATGTCCATGGAAGCAACAGGATCAACAAGAAGGCAGTCTTATAGATTTGCACCTACTTCAAGGATGACAAATACATTTATAACCAATGGTCAATCATCAAGAGAAGAGATCATCTCAAATACTGAGAAGGGTCTTTATGCCAAATACATGGGTGGAGGCTCAGTGAATCCTGCTACAGGTGAGTTTAATTTTTCAGTGATGGAAGGGTATAAGATTGAGAATGGCCAAATAACCACTCCATTGAGGGGAGCAACACTAATTGGAACCGGAATTGATGTTTTGGGCAAGATAGACATGGTGGGGAATAATCTTGAGTTAGGTCAGGGAATGTGTGGCTCTGTGAGTGGCAGTATTCCTGCAAATGTCGGGCAACCAATGATCAGGGTATCGGAGATAATTGTTGGTGGAAGGAATGGTGAAGTCAATGCTTAAGAAAGATTTTGCAGAAAAAGTACTAAAATTCGGAGAGTCAAAAGGCTTGAAGGATATGGAAGTATACTATGATTGCAGCAGAGAACTATCAATTAAGACTTATCAGGGTGAGATTGATAATTTCAGTGTATCAAACAGTGAAGGTGTTTCATTTAGAGCCTTGCATAACGATAAGATGGGCTATGCCTATACTGAAAAAGTAGATGACACATCGATTCCATTTTTAGTTGAAGAGGCTATGCAAAATGCCATTATAATTGATTCTGATGACAAGGAGAATATTTATAAAGGGGCTGATGCATATATAAAAATAGATAATTATAATCCAAATCTTGATCAAGTGACTGAGGAAGAAAAAATCAAATTAGTGCTTGATCTGGAAAGAGAGGCTAGCAGTTTAGATGAACGTATACAATCCATACAGTATTGTGTATATGGTGATGTTACCGGCGAAACAAACATTATAAATTCCAAAGGGCTTTCTTTGAGTAACAAATCCAACATTGCTTTTGCATATGTTGGTGTGGTAGCAAAAAGTGGTAATGATATAAAAACGGGAATGGCTTATAAAGCAACAAATGATTTTTTAAAGATTGATCCAAAAGAAATAGCGAGAGAAGCTGTAGAAGAGGCATTATCTATGCTAGGCGCTGATTCCATTCATTCAGGTAATTATCCAATAATACTTAGAAATAATGCAGCATGTGATTTGATGGAGTCTTTTTCTGATGTGTTTTCTGCTGAAAGTGTGCAAAAAGACCTATCTTTGTTGAAGGATAAAATAGGTCAGAAGATTGCAAGCGACGATTTAAATATTATTGATAACCCTCATATGGAAAATGGATTTGCTTCAACTCCATTCGATGGCGAAGGGTATCCTACCAAATTTAAAAAAGTCGTTGAGAACGGCATACTCAAAACATACCTTCATAATTTGAAAACATCTGAAAAAGATGGCGTTTCCAGTACTGGAAATGCTAGTAGAGGTTCCTATAAATCAACCATAGGTATTACACCTAGTAATTTTTTCATCGAGAATGGAAGCTATACGATGGATGAAATGGTAAAAAGCATAGATAAAGGGCTTCTAATAATTGAACTTCAAGGTCTTCATTCAGGATTAAACTCTGTTTCAGGAGATTTTTCCCTTTCCTGCTATGGTTACTTGATTGAAGAAGGAAAAATATCAAAACCTGTTAATCAGATAACAGTTTCGGGAAATTTCTTTAAAATGATCAACAGTATTGAAATGATAGGCAATGATTTAAAATTTGGGTTACCGGCAGGTGCATACTTTGGAGCCCCATCATTAAAGATAAATGAGTTGTCAGTTGCGGGCAAGTAATAGATAGCAAATGTTAAAAAATAGCCATTGACAAATATTATCAATTAGGATATTATAATGACAACTAAGTGCTGGAGATGATGAAGTGAATAAATTGTCCGACCTAAAACCAGGAGAAAAAGGCATTATCAAATCAATCGACCTAGAAGGAGCAATTAAAATCAGAATGACCCAGCTTGGTATTACGGAAGGTGAGACTGTGCGGGTTGAAAAGTATGCGCCTTTGGGTGATCCGATAGAAATCTCCATAAGAGGCTACAACTTATGCTTTAGAAAATCTGAAGCTGAAAAGATAATACTAATATAATAAGCGGCTTAGCCGCTTTAATTTTGTAGACTTTGAATTCAGAATCGACCGGAGGCAAAATGATAAGAAGTGCAGCTTTAACAGGCAATCCAAATTGTGGCAAGACTACTATTTTTAATGCATTAACAGGCAGTTCACAGTACGTAGGCAACTGGCCTGGTGTCACTGTTGAAAAAAAGACTGGTAAGATTAAAAAGAAAAACACCAATATCGAGGTCACTGATTTACCTGGTATCTATTCCATCAATCCTTATTCCATGGAAGAAAAGATTTCGGAAGAATTTATAAGAAATGAAAATCCAGATGTCATCATCAATGTATTGGATGCTACAGCCATTGAAAGAAGTTTTTTCTTGACTTTACAGTTGATAGAAACTGGAAAACCTTTGATTGCCGCTCTTAATATGATGGATGTCATAGAAAAGGAAGGCACGATAATTGACCTGGAAGGCATGACCAATGAACTAGGAGTCAGTATAGTGCCTATATCAGCAAGGATTAATAAAGGCATATCTGAATTGATTGACAATCTATCAAATTTCAGAGTGTTGGAAAGGTCTCCAGGCTTTGATAATTATCTTCAACAGATCAATGCGTATAAAACAAATGAAGATATGTCAGAAGAAAAAATATCTTCATTTAGATATGCTTATATAAAAAAGTTGATATCCAAGTATGTTATTTTAGGCGAAACACGCTCAGATGCAACCAAAAAAATTGATAAAGTTTTTACAAATAAATATGTTGGGATACCTATATTTTTAATTATCATGTGGTCTATTTATTATATTTCAATTAACGTTGTGGGTGATGTATCAGCAGATATTTTTGAGAGTATGCTAGGAAGCTTTTCTGCAGGTCTAGGGAATCTCTTGGTTATGATAGGTGCTAATGAGTATATTATATCTTTAATAATTGATGGCGTTGTGAGCGGTGTGGGAGCAGTATTGCTTTTCTTACCTCAGATCATGGTTCTGTTTTTCTTCATTTCAATACTTGAAGATAGCGGCTATATGGCTAGAGTCTCTTTTATTCTGGATAGAATATTTAGAAAAATAGGGTTAACTGGAAAATCCTTTATTCCTATGTTTGTTGGTTCTGGATGCTCTGTACCTGGAATAATGGCAGCAAGAACTTTAGACAGCGAAAAAGAAAGAAAATTGACAATAATCCTCACACCATTTGTTTCCTGTGGTGCGAAAATGCCAATTTATATCATGTTTGCAGCGGCTTTTTTCCCCAACCATACGCATTGGATCATCATGACGATGTATGCTATTGGAGGCTTTGCAATTATTTTCTCAGGATTGGTCTTAAAGAAAATCGTCTTCAAAGGACATAAGGAGATATTTTTACTGGAGTTACCTGATTATCGATCACCTGTCATTAGAAATGTCCTGAGGCAGGTATTCAACCGAAGTAAGACGTTTGTTACAAAAGCAGGCACAATCATATTTGCTGGATCAGTTTTGATATGGTTTCTTCAAAGTTTCACCCCTAGCTTTAAATTGACTGATTTACCGGGTGAGAGTATGCTAAGTTCCATTGGAACATTTATAGCACCTGTGTTCAGACCTCTTGGTTTTGCAGATTGGAAAACGTCTGTTGCTTTTCTTACAGGATTTGTCGCCAAGGAAATGGTAGTTGCAACGCTGGCTGTGTTGAATGATATTTCTGAAACTGGTGGATTTGAACTGCTTGATTCCATAAGAAGCACATTTACGCCACTATCTGCATTATCATTTATGGTATTTGTAGCATTGGCATCACCATGCATCGGTGCATTGGCAGCAGCAAAAAGAGAATTGAACTCGTGGAAATGGATGGGCTTTTCAGTACTTTATCAAACAGGTCTGGCTTACTTAATGTCCATGTTGGTATATAATGTGGGGAGCTTGATTATAAGATAGAGGGGTGTTAGAATGATAAATTACTTGATTGGAATAACGATTGGATTTGCTGCAATTTACATTATTGTCAAACAATTTAAGAGAATCAAGGCAGGCAAATGTGCTGTTCACAGTGATTGTGAATCATGTGGTATAAATGGGAACTGTCCGACTCAAACAAAAAGGGATGATTAAGATATAAGGGACACATTCCTATACCTTGTCATCCCATTTAACAAGATCGAATTCCATTCTATCATAATTAAACTCTTCAACAAAATCTTCCGGATAAAAGGTTGCACGCCTGAAAGATATGAAATCTTTTGTATGCTTATCCAACCACACAGGAACACTCAAATCGAAATGGTAACAAATTTCTTCGAAAGCACTATCTCTTTTTTCTTCAAAACTGAGTTCGATGTCATTTTCCACATCGAATGCTTTTTTTATTTCGTTTTCCTTAATAAGTTTACCCCAAACCTTAAACATAATGACCTCCCATTCTATTATTGATAAGATGTAAAAATAGTATACTCTGATGTTAATATAAGTGGTATCTATAAGTCAATTTATTTTTAGAATGTTGTATGATATAATTAGTCTATACAAGGAGGTTGAATTAGATGGAATTTAGTGTTTTAATCATAAACTCCAGTAGAAACCCCAAGATAAAGAGGAACCTTGAGCGATATTTCTCGTCAAATGATTTAAACTGCAGGATCGAGGAACTGACTAATGGTGAAGAGATTGATCAACTATACGCCAGATATACACCAGATCTGGTATTTCTTGACGATGATCAGTCGGCGATGGCTTTATCTGATAAGATAAGGTCTTTGGAGGATAGCTCCACAATAGTTCTCATAACTGACAATGAGGATATTCGAAGGGAAGAGTTTCAGAACCATCTAGATGGCATCCTTTATAGACCATTGGAAGAAGAGGCTATCAACGCCCTATTAAACACGTCTATTGAGAAGATGAAACGAGATCTCAAGCTACATATGTTTAAGTATGAAAACAAAATGGTGATTATTTCCTATAAAGATATTTTTTATTTTCAAAAACAGTTGTCTGGTGTGAAGATTTATTCCAAAAGAGGAGAGTTTAAATTTAAAGAAAGATTCAACAATCTAATGGAGACATTGGACAGAAGTGATTTTATCATGTGTCATAAAGACTATATCATCAACCTAAAAAAAATTGAGTCTGCGTCTGATAACAGCTGCAGATTGCATTTTATAGATCATGAAATACCAATATCGGGAAAGTTCAAGACCGATATATTTAAAATATTGGATAAGAAATTACATATGTAAATCTGGATTTAGGAGATAATGAATGATTAGAGTTGGCGTATTAGGTGGTGGGTCCTCAGGGATGGCAGCGGCAGTTGTTGCTTCTAGAAATGGTGCTGATGTGACTATACTGGAGAGACTGGATCGTGTGGGAAAAAAACTGCTAGCCACAGGTAACGGAAGGTGCAACTACACAAACGAAACAATTGACATTAACAGATATTATAGCAGCAATAGAGATTTATTGGAAGAATGCCTTAGCAATATAAGCAGTAAATCAACTATAGGTTTCTTCAACGAAATGGGTATTGAGCCTTATTATGATGAGACTGGAAAAGTATTTCCATATAGCTTGCAGGCATCCAGCATCCTTGAGGTACTCAGAGAAGAGTATCTTAGATATGGAACAAAGGAAATTTGCAATCAAAGAATATTGGCCGTTACCCCAATCAACAGTAGATATGTGGTTCAGACTGATTTAGTGACTTACGAATTTGACAGAATTATTGTAGCAATGGGTGGCAAAGCTTATGAGAGGCTGGGTTCTGATGGATCCGGCTTTGATTTGATGTCTGGATTAGGTTATGAGATGTCACAGGTTTATCCAGCTCTGGTCAAATTGAAAAGCGACTTTGTTCATTTACGAACCCTGAAGGGTTTAAAAATCAATGCTTCTGTATCATTGTATTCAGATGAAACTTTAATTGCAGAGGATTCCGGAGAGGTACTATTTGCTGATTATGGTGTATCAGGTCCTCCGATATTACAAATAAGTGGTATAGCTGTCAAAGAAATCAATACGGGGAAAAATGTCAGAATATCTTTAGACATGTTTCCTGCTATCAGTACCAATGACATGTTTGAAATGTTGCGTGACCGGTTCATCAACTTGAAGCACAAGACTCTAAAGGATAGCTTGATTGGTTTGATTAACAAGAGGATGATCATACCATTGCTGAAAGAAGCGGGGATCGATGATTTTTTACAGAAACCAACCAAAATGAATCGCAGACAAATATACGCTGTCATTAAAGTACTGAAAGACCTTCAATTGAACATCACCGGCTTTCATTCATGGGCAGACGCCCAAGTAACTGCAGGGGGTGTGTTGCTGACAGGAATTAATCCCCGGACGATGGAATCATATCATCATGAAAACCTGTATGTTATTGGTGAAATACTTGACGTATACGGTGATTGTGGAGGTTTTAACCTTCATTGGGCATGGAATACCGGCATTAAGGCAGGATATAACAGTGCATTGACCCGTTGACTTGTAAAAACATCAAAAAAATGATAAAATTAAAATTTGGAAAAATCAAACTATCAAGCATTTTCAAGACGAATTAGACAAAGGTGGAGAAATGAAAAATTTATTTGAAAAAATACTCGGGTCTTACTCCGGCAGAGAAATCAAACGGATAGACCCTATAGCAAAAAAAGTCATGGCTTTAGAATCAGAGATCGCAACTTTATCAGATCTTGATTTGAAGGGAAAAACCCAGGAATTTAAAGAAAGATTGGCCTCTGGAGAGTCAGTCGACGACATATTGCCGGAGGCGTATGCTGTCGTAAGAGAAGCCTCATGGCGTGTATTAGGTATGAAGCACTATGAAGTGCAAGTCATTGGTGGTATCATACTGCACCAAGGAAGAATTGCTGAAATGAAAACCGGTGAAGGTAAGACACTTGTGGCGACATTGCCGGTTTATCTCAATGCTTTGTTAGGAAAAGGCGTTCACGTTGTAACCGTCAATGATTACCTAGCACAAAGAGACAAGGACTGGATGGGTAAGGTTTACAGTTTTTTAGGACTCACAGTTGGGTGCATCGTTCATGGGCTGAGCAATGAGGAAAGAAGAAAACAATATAGTTGTGATGTAACATATGGAACAAATAACGAATTTGGATTTGATTATTTAAGAGATAATATGGTAGTCAGAAAAGAAGACATGGTGCAACAAGCACTTAATTTTTGTATCATCGATGAGGTTGACAGTATTTTGATAGATGAAGCCAGAACGCCTCTGATTATTTCCGGCGAAGGGGATAAATCCACAGATCTTTATCACCAAGCCAATTCATTTGCAAATGGATTGCGTGGTAGAGTTCAGGATCCAGATGAGCAAATGAGCAAGATGGAAATGATGATGGGTAATTTCAAAGAAGAAACGGTTGATTATGTCATTGACGAAAAGGGAAAGAATGTTACCTTGACGGAAAAAGGAATTAGCAAGGCCGAAAAATTCTTTGGTATTGAGAATTTGGCTGATGAGCAGAGCATGGAAATCTCACACCATATCAACCAAGCTTTAAAAGCTCATAGCATTATGAAGAACGATATAGACTATATTGTGAAGGATGGCGAGATTTTAATTGTTGATGAGTTTACAGGAAGACTGATGTATGGCAGAAGATTTTCAAAAGGTCTGCACCAGGCTATCGAGGCTAAGGAAGGTATGGATGTCAGAAGAGAGTCAAAAACATTGGCAACTATAACCTTTCAAAATTATTTTCGGATGTATAAAAAGCTCTCCGGTATGACCGGAACAGCAAAGACTGAAGAAAATGAATTCAGGGAAATTTATGGTGTTGATGTTATAGAAATTCCAACCAATGAACAGGTCATCAGAGAAGATCAGGCTGACGTTATATATAAGACAGAAGAAGCTAAATTCAAGGCTGTTATTGGAGAGATTCAAGAAAGATACAAGAAAGGCCAGCCTGTACTGGTTGGTACAATTTCTATAGAGAAGTCCGAGTATCTAAGTAAACTCCTAAAAAAAACCAACATACCACATACTGTACTGAACGCTAAAAATCATGAAAAAGAGGCTGAGATTGTCGCACAGGCAGGTCGTTTTGGAGCGGTGACAATAGCAACCAACATGGCAGGTCGAGGTACCGATATTGTTTTAGGTGGAAATCCTGAATATATGGCTAGAACCAAGATAAAAGGCATTTTAAGCGAAGAAATCGCTGCAAAAGCAGATGGCTATGATGAGACAGATGACGAAGAAATCAATAACGCAAGAAAGCTATATAAGGAATATCTAACCAGGTCTAAGGAAGAAATCAAGGACGACAATGAAAAGGTGCTACAAGCGGGCGGTCTCAGTATCATAGGAACAGAACGCCATGAATCCAGAAGGATAGATAATCAGTTGAGAGGCCGTGCCGGTAGACAAGGAGACCCTGGAACATCCAGATTTTATATATCGCTGGATGATGATCTCATGAGACTTTTTGCAGGAGACAAGGTCAAATCGATGGTCAATACTTTGGGATTGCCTGATGATGAAGCATTGCAGCACGGCATGCTCACCAAGACCATAGAAACAGCACAAGGAAGAGTC
>JAHRFV010000023.1 GCA_019084435.1 Dethiosulfatibacter sp. | reverse complement strand
GATCTAATCCCTTGACTGACTTACCTTTTATTAATAGGAGGTCGTAATGGCTAATATAACAGCAGCAATGGTTAAAGAATTAAGAGAAATTACAGCAGCAGGAATGCTAGATTGTAAAAATGCATTAGTTGAAAATGATGGCAATATGGAAGCGGCAATAGATTATCTAAGAAAAAAAGGGTTGTCTAAAGCAGCAAAGAAGTCTGACAGAATTGCAGCTGAGGGTCTAGTTTCAGCTTACATTCATGGTGGAAGAATTGGTGTTCTCATAGAAGTAAACAGTGAAACTGATTTTGTAGCAAAAAATGAAGAGTTTCAGTCTTTTGTAAAGGATCTGGCTATGCAAGTAGCTGCTCAAAACCCAAAATACATTAGACCAGAAGATGTTCCAGCAGAAGTTTTGGAAAAGGAAAAAGAAATCCTTAAAGCTCAAGCTCTAAATGAAGGAAAACCTGAAAAGATTGTCGATAAAATGGTTGAGGGAAGAATCAAGAAATACTATGATGAAAATTGCTTGATTTGTCAATCTTTTATAAAGAATCCTGATATAACGATCCAAGACCTACTGAATGAAAAAATCTCAAAGATTGGTGAAAATCTTATTATTAGAAGATTCACTAGATATGAAGTCGGTGAAGGAATCGAAAAGAAAGTCGAAAACTTTGCAGAAGAAGTTGCTAAACAAATAAATATGTAATATTATTAGATGGAGGACAATTTGTTCTCCATTATAATTATACTTGGTTATGGAGGTTTTATGGAGCATAAGTACAAGAGAATTGTATTGAAGATAAGTGGAGAAGCTCTAGGTGGAGAAAAAGGCAACGGTATCGATGAAATAACTATAGCCCATATTGCAAGAGTCATCAAGACTGTCAATGACATGGACATTCAAGTTGCTGTGGTTGTCGGAGGGGGTAATATCTGGCGAGGTGCTAGCGCTAAGACAACAGACCGTGCCACTTCAGACTATATGGGAATGCTGGGGACGATTATCAACGGGATGGCTTTACAAGACGCCCTGGAAAAAATCGACGTACCAACCAGAGTTCAGACTGCCATTGAGATGAGGCAGGTGGCAGAACCCTACATTAGAAGAAGAGCCATCAGACACCTTGAAAAGGGCAGAGTTGTTATTTTTGCAGGTGGATCCGGCAATCCATTTTTTTCAACAGATACCACCGCTGCCCTAAGAGCCGCAGAGATAGATGCTGATGTCATACTTCTGGCCAAGAAAGGTGTGGAGGGTGTCTATGATGCTGATCCGAAAACAAATCCTGACGCTACGATGTTTACTGAACTCAACTATATAGATATACTCAACAGGGGATTGAAAGTCATGGATTCAACGGCTACATCACTCTGTATGGATAACAGTATACCTATTATTGTATTTGGACTCGAAGATCCTGAAAATATAATAAAAATTGTCAAAGGTGAAATAATAGGCACCATGATTAACAATGATTGAGGAGGATTAATATGCTATTGGAAATCCATAAGGAATTAGAGAAAAAAATGAAAAAATCCATTGAATTCTTTGTCAGTGATTTGTCGACCATCAGAGCTGGCAGAGCAAATCCAAAACTACTCGACAAATTGAGAGTGGATTACTACGGAACACCTACTCCGATTAACCAGCTATCTAATATTTCGGTTCCTGAACCAAGATGCCTGTTGATTCAACCATGGGACATCAATGCTTTAAAGGAAATATCAAAAACCATCAGTTCTTCTGATTTGGGAATAAACCCAAGCAATGATGGGAAAGTGATCAGATTGATAATCCCAGAACTCACAGAAGAAAGAAGAAGAGATTTGCTGAAGGTTATCAAGAAAGAAACAGAAAATGCAAAAGTGGCTCTGAGAAATCTTAGAAGAGACACCAATGATGCATTGAAAAAGATGGAAAAAGACGGTGAACTGACCAAAGACGGTTTAAAAGATGCAGAGATGGAAGTTCAGCAGTTGACTGATAAATATATCAAGATGACTGACGAAATCTACAACGATAAAGAAAAAGAGATTTTAGAGGTTTAAATAATGAAAGAATTGATAGGTTCCGAGCTTAGACTGGCTATAGAAGCCATTAATAATGATATAAACATTATAGAGATTACATACATCAGAGGAACCAATAAGAATTTCCTATCAGATTTAAAAAAACCGATAGTAGTGAGACATCTAAAGATTAAGGATAGACATAACTTGACGGTTGCTTATTTTTAATCCCCTTAATGGGGATTTTGTTTAATGAGGTGGATTGATTGACGATAGAACTCGATAGGGACAATATTCCAAGACATATTGCAATAATTATGGATGGAAACCGAAGGTGGGCCAAGAAAAATAAAAAGTTCAAGAACGCAGGCCATAGAGAAGGCATGCTTAGATTTAGAGAAACAGTCGAAGAATGTGTTAGACTCGGTGTTGAGTATCTAACTGTCTATGCCTTTTCAACTGAAAACTGGGGAAGGGAAAATGAAGAAGTCACCTACCTAATGAATCTTTTGCTTGAATTTTCAGAGACCATGATAGAACCGTTGAATACAGCAGGTGTACGAATAAATGTTTTTGGTAACCTAGATGACTTTCCAGATAAATCAAAAGCGGGTATCAGAAAATCCATCGAAATAACCAGAAATAACAAAAAATTAAATCTTAACATTGCCCTAAGCTATGGTGGTAGAAATGAAATCGTAAATGCTGCACGAAAAATTGCTTTGGCTGTAAAGGAAAATACGATTGAAATTAATGAGATTGACGAACAACTCATTAGTGGTTACTTGTATTCTCAGGGTCAGAGTGATCCTGATCTTCTTATAAGAACTAGTGGTGAACAAAGATTAAGCAATTTTATGCTATATCAGATGGCGTATACAGAGTTCTATTTCACAGAGGTGCTTTGGCCTGACTTCAAGGCTGAAGAGCTGCACAAGGCCATAGCAGAATATCAGAATAGAAGCAGACGTTTTGGCAAGGAGTAATCAATGAAGAAGAGAGTTTTAACAGGTCTTATTGGTGGATTATATCTTGGTTTAGCGACTTACTTGGGTGGCGCTCTTTTTAGCTTTACTGTTTTAGGCATTACTCTGATTGCTCTTTTTGAAATGGATCGAGTGGTTAACAAAAAAAACAGTATCGTTTTTAAACTCAATTATTTAACTGCTATAATTATATTTTCACTTCTGATGTTCAAAATTGATTTTGATTTATATATGATTATTACAGCACACACAGTTATTGCAGGTGTTATTTTTGTTATTCAGGAAGATACTAATCTCAGAGACTTATCGGTTTCTTTTTTTGGTTTTGTCTATATTGTTTTGCTTTTTTATCACTTTGTGTTGTTTTCAGTCTATAAGCATTTTTGGCTGATATATGCTATTACCTTTAGTGCTGATTCTTTTGCATACATAATAGGTAGCAATTTTGGAAAACACAAGCTATGTCCCAGATTAAGCCCCAAAAAAAGCGTCGAGGGTGCAGTCGGAGGGATTGTAGGCGCCATATTAGTCTCTTTGGCAGTCAATGCATTTTTGTTGAAAGAACCTATACATTTAATTTTCATCATCGCTCTAGTCGGAAGCATAATTTCAATATTTGGAGATTTGCTGGCCTCAAAAATTAAGCGGGAATTCAGCATAAAGGATTATAGTAATGTTCTACCCGGACATGGTGGCATCCTTGACAGATTCGACAGCGTCCTGCTGATGACACCTATTACTTATTACCTGGTAATGACATTGCTATTTTAGGAGGAATCTATGTTAACAGCAGTTGCATCAATTTTGATTTTTTCAATGGCCATATTGATTCATGAACTTGGTCATTTTTGGGCAGCAAGAAAAGCCGGTATCAATGTGAGTGAGTTTTCTATTGGTATGGGTCCAGTTTTGTTTCAGAAAAAAGGTAAAGAAACAACCTATTATATAAAAGCACTACCAATCAGTGGCTATATAAAAATGGAAGGCGAAGACGAGGAAGCTATTTCGGAGAAAAGCTTCAGTTCCAAATCTCCATGGCAGAGATTCAGAGTAATTTTGATGGGACCAATCATGAATTTTGCCTTGGCGCTAATTATTTTTTTTGTAGTTGTACTTGCCTATGGCATTGCCGGCACAACAGTAGACTATATTGATGAAAATGCAACAGAATATGCTGCAGGATTGAGACCGGGCGACAAGATCACAAAGATTGAAGATACTAAAGTCAGATACTGGGAAGATCTGACCAACGAAATAATAAAGCATGAGGATGAATACACATTGACTATTGTTAGGGATAATGTGGAGAAAACCTTTGAAATAAAACAGAATTATCGATATATCGTAGGTATCTCTCCGACCGAGATAGATGGTGTGTATACAACTGAACTCGCGGTTGTCAATGTCGGTTACCCGGCTGAAAATGCTGGATTGAAACCTGGAGATAAGATTTTATCTATCAACGGCGTTACCACAGCTACCTGGGAGGAAGTCAGAAGCAATATAGCTAACTCGGGTGGTGTGGATCTAAATATGGAAATTGAGAGGGATAATCAGATACAGACAGTAAAGGTTATACCTGAAAATCAAATTACAATTGGATTTTACACAGAGATGGACAAGAGCATCCTGACAGCTGTAACCGGTTCTATACATCGTGTTATTTTTTATATCACTCTGATGTTTCAACTCATTGGCATGATGATTACCGGACAAGTGGGATCTGAGGCTGTAGCTGGACCAATCGGCATCATTTCAATGGTGGGTGAGGCAGCTAGGCTTGGATTGTATCCATTACTAAACCTTATGGCTTTCATCAACATAAATCTTGGATTTATAAACCTAATGCCTGTCCCAGCACTTGATGGCAGCAGGTTGGTGTTCATTGCCATCGAAGGTATTAGAGGCAAAAGAATATCACCTGAGAAGGAAGGCTATATTCACTTCATCGGATTTGTGTTTCTAATGGCATTGATGTTCTTTGTGTTATATAAGGACATCATTAAAATATTGAACTGAGGTTTCAGATGAAAAGGAAAGTCTATTATGGGACAGTCCCGGTTGGTGGCGATAGTGTTATAACCGTTCAATCCATGACCAATACTGCAACAAGTGATATTGTATCAACAATCGCACAAATCAAATTGCTTGAGTCGGTAGGGTGTGATATAGTCCGATGTGCGGTGCCGGATATGGCAAGCGCTAAGGCTATTTCTGAAATAAAAAAACAAATAAACATCCCTCTTGTAGCAGATATTCATTTTGACTATAGGCTTGCTGTAGAATCTGTAAAAATGGGAGTCGACGGTATCAGAATCAATCCTGGAAACATTGGGGATAGATCAAAAGTCATAGAGGTAGTAAGAGCCTGCAAAGAAAGGAATATTCCTATAAGGGTAGGTGTAAACTCGGGTTCTGTCAAACAAGAATTCTTAGATAAGTACAAAGGATTGAACAAGAACTCTATGATTGAAAGTGCCCTGGAGCAGGTCAAAATCATAGAGGATTGTGGCTATGACAATCTCGTTATTTCTATCAAATCGTCCGATGTGCGATTGACTTATGATTCCTATACGCTTATATCACATAGGACAGATTATCCTTTGCATCTTGGTGTTACTGAAGCGGGATCCTATTCAAATGGTGTCATAAAATCAGCTATGGGCATTGGAAGTTTGCTATTGAATGGCATTGGAGATACAATACGGGTTTCACTCACGGATTCGCCTGACAAGGAAGTAATCATTGGAAGAAAGATATTGCAGTTCTTGAATCTCAGACCCTATGGCCCTAATATAATATCCTGTCCAACCTGTGGCAGAACCAAAATAGATCTTATAGGCATTTCGAAAGAAGTTGAACAAAGGCTTTCGACCAGCAAGAAAGATGTGACGGTTGCCATTATGGGTTGTGTTGTAAATGGACCTGGAGAGGCAAGAGAAGCCGATATTGGAATTGCAGGTGGCAAAGGCGAGGCCGTCTTGTTCAAGAAAGGACAGATTATAAGAAAAATTCGCGAGGATGAAATAATTGATGTTTTGATGGAAGAAATTGAAAAAATATAGCTGCTGACAGGCAGCTTTTTTACGGAGATACTATGCCTGATGGAACAAAGAAAACTCTAACAAAAGCTCAAATCATTAAAATCAGCCTTAATCATACAGAACGCAACTTGTTAATCCAGATAAGCAGTGATGTTCTGTATTCCATAAATGAAATAGATGATCTCAGTGGATGGTATCAAAGCAGACTGGGTTCTGATTATGATGTCCAGATTTCCTATGCGGATGTGATTGGTGATATAAAAAGAGAAATCCTTATCAGCAATATATTATACTTGCTTAAAAAACATCACAATTCATTGGCAAAAGAGATTGATGAAGAGTGCATCAAGATGATAAATCCCACAGAGGTTTCAATTACAGTTAAGAACAGGATTCTATATGAGAAGATGATACAAAACAAGACGGACCAAAAGATTTCTCATGCTTTCAAATCCCTCTATCAGTATGGAATACATCTGATTTTAGACTTTAAAGAAGAGATAAGCCATATGGATCTTTCTAAGGAATTGGAGAAAATTGTCAGAGAAACATCTCTATCAAACACTACTGTTCAAAAAAAGACAAAATCCAAGAAAAAAAGGACAGTAGAGGAAGTCCTGTTAGGTAAAAAGATCAGCGATATGCCTGTTGACATCAATGACATAGATGAGATTCAGGGACTCGATTATTGCATTAAGGGAGAAATCCTCAATACTACCATCAAAGCAATTAAAACAGACCTGTTCCTGTTTCAGATGGACATGACTGACTATACTAACTCCATAACGGTAAAAGCCTTTATAAGGGGAGAAGAGAAGACCAATAAACTTAAAGTCCTGACAGTTGGAGATGTTGTCTTAGTCAAAGGCAAAAACATGTATGATAGTTTTTCCAGAGAATACCTGATGATGGCACAAAGCATTAATCTATGCAACGAAAAACAGATTATAAGGGACTTAAGCGAAGACAAAAGAGTAGAGCTCCATGTTCATAGCAAAATGAGCGCACTAGACGGCATCAGTGATTTTGATAAAATCGCAAAAAGAGCAAAAGAATGGGGACATAAGGCAATTGCATTGACAGATCATGGTGTGTTGCAAGGATTCCCGGAGGCAATGCTAACTGCTAAAAAACATAATATAAAAATTCTTTACGGTATGGAAGGTTATTTGTGTGAAGATGGTGTTGATATCATCAAAAATCCCATCGACCAGGATTTTAACGAAGAGATAGTTGTTTTTGACTTGGAAACCACAGGATTATCACCTATAAACGACAGAATTATTGAAATCGGAGCCGTTAAGCTTAAGAATCTACAAATTGTGGATACCTTCAATATAATGGTCAATCCCAAAATAGATATACCCTATAAAATTACAGAAATCACAAGTATTACCAATGAAGATGTTAGGGACGCACAGGATATAAAAGCTTGCCTCGTAGAATTCCTGAACTTTATTGGAGATTGTGAAGTTTTATGTGCCCACAATGCTAATTTTGATTATTCATTTCTAAGAAATAACCTAGACACCCCAAGAGAGTTTTGCGTCATCGATACACTGGATCTGGCCAGATACTTAATTAAAAAACGTAAAAGCTACAAACTGAACAAATTGTGCAAGGATTTGGGCATTACACTTGAAAACCATCACAGAGCATCAGATGATGCCATGGCTGCCGCAGCACTTCTTGTTATTTTGATTGAAATGCTTCAGGCTAAAGGCCTTGAAAATATAATTGAAATCAATTCTAATATTGGTGAAGAAAAAAGCATTACAAACTCGAAGACATTTCACATCATCATATTGGTGAAAAACTATATTGGACTGAAAAATTTATACAAATTGGTTTCTGAATCACATTTGAATTATTTTTATAAAAAGCCTTTATTGCCAAGATCAGTTCTTAGCCAATATAGGGAAGGGCTTATTCTAGGTACCGCTTGTCAATCTGGAGAGTTATTCAGCGCCATTCTTTCAGGTGCAACGGATAATGAGTTGGATAAGATTGTTCAGCAATATGATTTTCTTGAGATTCAACCCGCTACCAATAATCTGAATCTGATCAAGAGTGGTATTTTGAAGGATGAGAACGATCTGAAAGAAATCAACAAAAAAATCATAGACTTAGGGACCAGAAACAACAAACTGGTTTGCGCCACAGGTGATGTTCATTTTCTTGACAAGAAGGATAGTATAGTCAGAGAGATACTGATGACCGGACAAGGATATGATGATGCAGATGACCAACCATCAATCTATTTGAAAACGACTAATGAAATGCTGGCTGAGTTTGAATATTTAAATGAGCGTGTAAGAGAAGAGGTTGTCATAAAGAATCCTAGTTTAATAGCTGACTTGATTGAAGATATTCAACCAATTCCGGATGGTGTATATCCACCGATTATAGAGGGAGCTGATATTAGCCTAAGAGAAATCACCGTGCAGAATGCTATTCAAATGTACGGAGATCCTTTACCAGACCTTGTACGAGAAAGGCTGGAAAGAGAGTTGCACTCGATTATCAGCAACGGTTATGCCGTCATGTATGTTATAGCTAGGAAGTTGGTCGAAAAATCGTTAGAAGATGGATACATAGTTGGCTCCAGGGGATCTGTGGGATCCTCCTTCGCAGCAACAATGAGCAATATAACTGAGGTTAATCCACTTCCACCCCATTACATATGTCCACAATGTAAGCATAGTCAATTTGTAACAGATGGTAGCTACAGCTCCGGTGTGGATATGCCCTCTAAATTATGTCCTGTATGTGGGACTACATATATCAAGGAAGGGCACGATATACCTTTCGAAGTATTTTTAGGTTTTGAAGGAGATAAGGAACCCGATATTGACTTAAATTTTGCCGCTAAGGAACAGATAGAAGCCATGAGATATACTGAGGCATTATTTGGAGAAGGATATGTTTACAGAGCTGGAACAATTGGGACTATAGCATCCAAAACTGCTTATGGATTCGTTAAGAACTATTTTGATGGTAAGAGTATTCAATTAAGGAACGCTGAGACAAACCGCTTGGTGGATTATTGCACAGGTGTCAAGAAAACTACTGGTCAGCACCCTGGTGGGGTAATGATTGTTCCGAAAAATAAAGAGATATATGATTTCACACCCATTCAATACCCAGCAAATAATCGAAAATCCGGTGTCAAGACCACCCATTTCGATTATCATTCAATCTCTGGTAGAATACTGAAACTGGATATACTTGGACATGATACACCAACAATCATCAAGATGCTCGAGGATATGACAGGATTTCAAAGCTCAAGAGTTCCATTGGATGACGAAGCGACATTATCACTTTTCGAATCACCTAAGGTATTAGGTGTAACCAGTGATGATATTGGATGCGAAACCGGAACATTGGGAATTCCTGAATTTGGGACAGGATTTGTTAGACAAATGCTCATGGACACAATACCAAAGACATTTTCTGACCTTGTGAGAATATCAGGATTGTCCCATGGTGAGAATGTGTGGGTTGGTAATGCACAGGATTATATTAGAAGTAATCAAACTACTATCAAGCATGTTATATCAACCAGGGATGATATTATGACATTTCTAATATACCAGGGTGTTGAGAAGAAGAAAGCATTTGATATTATGGAAAGAGTCAGAAAAGGCAAAGGTGTGACGGAAGAAGACATCGAGGAAATGAAACAAAAAAATGTACCCCAATGGTATATTGACTCTTGCAACAAAATCAAGTATATGTTTCCCAAAGCCCACGCAGTTGCATATGTCACAATGTCAGTAAAAATTGCTTATTACAAAGTTCATTTTCCTTTGGCATTTTATGCGGCCTATTTTACTATGAAAGCCCCTGATTTTGATGCTGATCTGATAATAAAAGGAGAGAGGCATATTCAAAATGTCATAAAAGAAATCAACATTAGAGAAAATAAATCTCAAAAAGACAAGAATTCCATTGTTGTTTTAGAAGTAGCCCTTGAAATGTATAAGCGAGGATATCAGATATTGCCTGTGGATCTGTATCTATCAGACCATAAAGAGTTCAGAATTAAAGATGATAGATTATTACCGCCGCTGATTTCACTAGAAGGTGTAGGGGAAACAGCTGCAGCCAACATCCAATCAGAACGAAATATAAGCCCTTTCATATCAGTGGAAGATCTTATGAAAAGAGCAAAAGTCAACAAAACAAGCATTGAGGTATTAAAGATACATGGATGCCTTGAAGGGCTGAATCAGAGTAATCAAATATCTCTATTTAATATTTGAAAAAGTATAACGAATATGTTATAATACAGTGTGATTAAAGAAATTGGCCGATAAGAGTGGGAATCCCCACTCTTTCTAATTGCCTTAAGGAGCTTTGAATGGACAAGAAAAATTTAATTAAAAATGTGACTGTAATTGCTGAAAAAGCAGTGCAACATACAGATTTGAAAATATTTGATGTTGAATATGTCAGAGAAAGCGGCATCAATATTTTAAGAATCTACATCGATAAAGAAAAGGGTGTAGATTTGGAAGATTGTGCCGTTGTGAGCCATCTGATCAGTGATGAACTGGATAAGGATGATCCTATTGACGAGGCGTATAATCTTGAGGTATCTTCTCCCGGTATAGATAGGCCTTTTAAAACAGATGAAGACTATAAAAACAACATCGACAACCTGGTCGAAGTGAAACTATATAAGAAACTAAATGATTCAAAGATGTTTATCGGTAAGCTAAAAAGCTTCAATAGTGAAGAGATAGAAATTGAAGAAAACGGTGAGATAATCAGTATATCAAG
>JAHRFV010000277.1 GCA_019084435.1 Dethiosulfatibacter sp. | reverse complement strand
GTATGACCTACCATATCTGCATTGGCAAAGTTGACTACGATGACATCATAGTAATTCCTTTTCAGCTGTTCAAGCAAAGTGTCTTTGACTATATAGGCACTCATCTCAGGCTTCAAATCATAGGTTGCCACCTTAGGTGATGGAATGAGTATCCTATCTTCTCCCTCAACAGATTTTTCAACGCCACCATTAAAGAAAAAAGTAACATGTGCATATTTTTCTGTCTCGGCAAGTCTGAGTTGTTTAAATCCTAACCGGCTAATGTATTCACCAAGGGTATTGTCCAGAGACTGAGGTTCGTAGGCTACAGATACATTTTTCAGTGTTATGTCATATTGTGTCAGACATATAAACTCTGTTGGTATTTTTTGCCTTTCGAATCCATTGAAATCATCATCGGTTAAAGCTCTTGTCAGTTGTCTTGCACGGTCAGGTCTGAAATTGAAAAAGATAATACTGTCATTTTCTTCAATCATACCATTCCTATCTGAGATAATCGGCTTGATAAACTCATCTTTTATCCCTTCCAGATAAGATTTTTCAATACCTTCTACAGGTGAGCCATAAAAATTGCCCTCGGCTTTTGTCAATGCATCATAAGCTAACTTGGTCCTTTCCCATCTGTTGTCACGATCCATAGCATAGTATCTGCCCATAACTGTCGCAATACGACCTGCTCCTATTTCATCCATTTCATTTTGCAAATCTTTGACATAACCAGCACCACTTGTTGGCGGAACATCCCTGCCATCCATTAAGCAATGTACAAAAATGTCTTTAACGCCCTTTTCCTTTGCATATCTGATCAGGTAATAAAGATGTGTATTATGAGAATGAACACCGCCATCGGATACCAATCCCATGAGATGCAATTTTGAATTATTCTTCAAGGCATTATTGAATGCACGGTTCAGTATGGGATTGGTATCCGATGGCGGTGTTCATTCTCATAATACACATCTTTATTACCTGATCAGATATGCAAAGGAAAAGGGCGTTAAAGACATTTTTGTACATTG
>JAHRFV010000183.1 GCA_019084435.1 Dethiosulfatibacter sp. | reverse complement strand
TGCACTTTGATCTGACAGAACTTGTTGCCAATATTCTGGATTTGCATTTCTAGCCATAAAAAATCACCTCAATAGATATTTTTGAGATGATTTTATCATGATAATTTATATAGGAATAGGTGCACTAGAATTTACGCTTACTTTGATTTTAGATTTCTTCTTTTTCATAATAAAACATCCTTATTATTATTCGATATATTTATATCTAAATTATACCATCATATATAACAAAAAGATACCTTAAGCGGAAAAAGGTATCTTGGCGTCTTGGTTGATGATAGTTTTATAAATTATTGAATTTTTGAGCAAAATGTCGGATAGCATCCTCATCTATCTCAGACTTTGATGCTGTTGTCTTAGATACTTTCTTGACGATGGTTTTCTCCAGAAAATTCATTTTTTCAAGGATGAACTCACCTCCGAAGCAATCTTTAGCGACTGCTATCTCCAATAACTCAGGTGGATAATTGGAATTCAACTCGGTAGCAATGACCTCTTTTTCCTGCATGCCACAGATAAAAAGGCCAATGTTTTTCTGACTCAACCCATCGAGATTGCTTTTGCAGAATTCTGTTACTTCTTTCTGTATTTTACTGATATAGATTGCCCCACCGATAATGATATTATCATAGGCATTAAGGTCTGCTGAACTGTTCTTTTTTAAATTCAGCAGGGTCACATCTCCATTTAGTTCCTTTTCCAACAGCTTGGCGCACTTTTCTGTGCAGCCATATTTACTTGCATATGCGATCAGTGTTTTCATTTGTAAAACTCCTTAAATTTTTGATTTATTTATTTTCTATTTATTGAACCAAAGCATTTTCTATGGCCTTTAGATAGGCCTTGGAGGTCACGGTAGCACCGCTCACCGTATCGACTTTGGTATCCTGGGTACTGATTACTTTTTCAAACAGGGTATCACTTACACCCTCCTGGACAAATCTGACATTGTCAAGGACGTCTATCTTAGATATTCTACCACCCATCCACATGGACTTCAAGGGTGGTTGTCCATCTACCCGATACGTAAGATCCTGAATAAGACCCATCGCTAACATTTGAAGGATTAATGCCGTTAAGGGTTACTTCTGCTGTTTCACTCAAATCACGGGTAAGATAGTAGACACCGCCTGATGCCGTGACAATGATCAAGATGATAATGATCAATACAATTTTAAAGCTTTTCTTCATTTTCTATTCCTTTCCTTTCTTGTTTGTTTCTATTAATAATAGCTATTTTTGATACAGTATCATTGACAAAGTAGTCAATCAGCCTTTCTTTTTGCTCCTCATCCAGACCTTTTTCAACCGAGATTTTAACAATAAGTCCAAATGTAGACACAGCGACCATCTGAGCAATCAGCTCCAACTCATCTTCTGAGGCGTACCGGTTTTCCTCAATCTCTTTTATACACTCGTAGAGTACTGCCAGTGCCGGTTTCTGCTTGGATGCGCCTCTGAATAACGAGGAGGTGTAATTTAGGGCTTGTGGTGAGGTATTAAGCTGAGCATTCATATATTCGTCAGACATGGCTATAGAGGCTTTGATATAGCTTTTGGACATCTCAATAAGCTTTTCTTTTCCCTTGAGATGCTCGAGATTTGTGCCTGATATAGCTCTTATAATTTTTGAATACCCTTTTTGCATGACTACATTCAGAATCTCTTCTTTGTCTTCAAAATAATGGTAGATAGTAGCAGGTGAATACTCAATTTGTCTTGCAATTTTTCTAATCGAGAGGCCATCTATACCGTCAGTGGCAATGATGTCCTCGGCAGCCTCTATGATGATATGTTTCATATTCTCTATCTCGCGGTCTCTTCTTTTCTTCAATGGCACATTAATCACTCCTTAATTGAACGATATTCGAATATTAAACACTGTTCGATATTAATTTAACAGAACTCCGAATTTTTGTCAAGATAATTTTCAAATATTCAAAAAAAAATTTGACAAAGTGAAAATTTAGGAGTAACATTCATAAGTGAGTTTTGAGATTTTGATTAATATTTAACAGGAGGAGTAATCATGAGAGAGGAAGTAGTAGTAGTTAACAATGAATGGGCAGACCCATCTGCATTAGGGCTGTTCGGACTAGCGATGGTAACATTGGTCGCATCATCACAAAAATTGGGCATCACTAGCGGTATGTCATTTATCATTCCATGGGCAATTTTCTTAGGTGCATTCGCGCAATTATTCGCCAGCATCATAGATGGCAAGAAAAATAATACATTTGGCATGACAGCTTTTGGAGCTTATGCGTTTTTCTGGTTGGCAATAGCAATGAGCTGGATGATCAATATGGGAGTTTTCGGACCTGAACTGGCTGGTGCTGTTGATTTTAAAGAGTTAGGATTTGCATTTATCGGTTATTTGGTGTTTTCACTGTTTATGACCATCGGATCAATGGAAACCAACAAAGTGTTATTTACCATATTCTGTTTGATTGATTTGCTGTTTATTGGACTTGCATTGAATTCATTCGGTATCGCACCAGAATTTAGTCATCAACTAGCTGCTTATTCAGAGTTTATAATCGCTATGGTATCATTATATGGCGCAGGCGCAAGTGTTCTTAACAAGCATTTTGGAAAACCGTTTTTACCGCTTGGAAAACCCTTTGGTATATTCAAGGGAGAAAAGGTACCTAAAGCAATTATACCTGCAGCATCTTAATCAATTATATATAATAAGACATTCAAAAACTCTGAGAAAATTTCTCAGAGTTTTTTATACCTAAATCTAGTTATGGGCAAGTCTGCTTGCAGCTGCAGCGGCGATACCTGCAACGAGATCATCCAAAAATGTATGGATATTATTGCCTTTTGTGTCCAACTTCTTCAGTATACCTGGCTTGGCTTTGTCCAGGTATCCGTAGTTGGTGAACCCGATACTACCATATAGATTGACAATCGACAGTGGTATAATTTCATCGATACCATAAAGAGGCTCATCAGATTCAATGATGCTTTGAAGGGGCTCAGGTAGTCTTTTTTCTTCTGCCAGTTGATCCAATGCGACTCCTGTGAGGACAGCATGAGCCACCTCGCGTTTTTTTAGAATAGCCTTCACATTTTCAAGGCAGATTTCAAGTGTCAGATCCGGTTGATAAGGCTTTTGCAAATCTAGCACAATGATAGCGATGTCTTCCAAAGCTACCCCTCTTTCCCTTAAAATAGAGTTAGTTTTTTCTTCCAACATTTCCATAGTTATTTCAATCATCTGATTTATTTCCTCCTTTGATCTGATTTTACGATGGGGACTCGGTTTTTCAGATAGGTTTATTATAGCTTGATTTGGAATATATGACAATGAACTTCAAAGTTTAAAACATCTCGAAAAAGTGGTATAATTAAAAAACACATTGATTATAAAGGAGAGTGTTAGTATGTATGATGTTCTGATCAAGCATGGAACTGTGATAGATTTCGAAAACAACAAGAAAATTACAGCCGATGTCGGCATCAAGGATGGCAAGATAATAGATGTCGGAAATTGCACCGAAAGTGCAAAGGAGACAATAGACGCTAGAGGGCTGGTAGTTTCACCAGGATTTATTGATATTCATATGCACGAGGAGATCATAGGCAATACAGATGATGGCGACGATTATGATATCGCCAATAAAATGATTAAAATGGGTGTTACAACTGCCGCAGCAGGAAACTGTGGCAACAATAGACAAAAAACAGATACCTTTATGGATTTTGTGGAAAACAACGGTGCTCCGATTAATTATCTGAGCTATATCGGCCACAATTTTTTGAGAAACGAACTGGGTATAGATACTTACAGGTCTTCAACCAAGTCAGAAATCAACAAGATGAAAGAGATGGCAAAGATTTATATCGAGAAGCACGGTGCTATCGGCATATCTTTCGGCATTGAGTATTCACCAAGCATCACCTTTGAAGAATTGGTGGAAATGGGATCAGCAGTAGACTATGACAATATATTGTTGTCTGCCCACTACAGGGCTGATGCAGACCGATCCTCTGAATCTATCAAAGAGATGATAGAGATATCAAGACTGACCAAAAAGCCAATGCAGATTTCACATATCGGCAGCTGCTCAGCCTTCGGACATATGACAGAAGCGCTAAGATTAATTAAAGAGGCAAGAGAAGAAGGGCTGAGTATCGAAGCGGATTGCTATCCCTATGATGCGTTCAGTACCCGTATAGGAAGCGCCGTATTTGATGAGGGATGCTTTGAATCCTGGAAAAAATCCTACGACAGCATATTGCTGACCGAAGAGCCTTTTAAAGGCAAGTATTGTGATGAGGAACTGTTCTATAAAGCTAGAAAGGATTACCCTGCTATGCTAGCGGTGGCATTTGTTATGAATGAGGAAGAGGTTGTTGAAGCGTTGAATGCACCTTTCGTCTATGTTGCAAGTGATGCCCTGCTCAATAGAGCACAGGGACACCCTAGAGCAGCAGGTACTTTTCCAAGGGTATTGGGTAAATTTGTCAGGGAAGATAAGAGCATGGACTTCATAGACGCACTGAGAAAGATGACACTACTTCCTGCCAAAAGACTGGGGCTTGATACCAAAGGCGACATTAAGCCGGGGATGGATGCCGACATAACAATCTTCAATCCAGATACCATAATTGATAGGGCTACCTTTATCAGTCCGGTAGAGCCACCTGAAGGAATCGAATATGTTATGGTCGATGGTCAGATAGCCTTGAAGCACAAGTCAATCATCAAGGGTAGACTTGGCAAGGCAATACGAAGAAATCAACTATCATGGGGCAAGTAATTGCCCCTTTTTTCATCCACATTTCTGATGGAAGGATTACTTCAATTATGGTATAATTTAAAAGGTTTATTTTCAAAACATAATGTATTTGAGGAGTGTCAAATGGCTAAAAAGAGAATCAAAAAAACAAAACCTTTGGAGAAGAAAAAGGATCTGAATTGGTACAATCTACTGCCTATTCTTTTTATTGTAGGAATCCTACCCTTAATTGTATTTGCAAAGGTTATTGAGGTTGAAGGACTTGAAAGAATTAATTGGAAGGGTGCTGATACCAGTATAGATTTCTTCAGCTATTATAAGTCGGTAATATTTGTGGCTGTGACCTATCTGTCAGTGGTTTTGCTTTTCTTATTGAGGCTGACTGGTCAATTCAGATTTAAGCTTTCGAAATACCACATCAAATTTTATATCCCGCTAGCTGTTTATATTGTTTTTGTCATTGCATCGTTCTTCAATGCTGATTATCGTGTTGTAGCCTCAAGAGGATTCATTGAGCTGTTTCAAGGGGTGTATGTACTGATTGGTTATGGTTTGTTGGTGGCGGCAGTCATGAATTTTGTCCAAAATGAAAAGCATGTGAAGGCTATAGTCGGGGCTTATATATTTGTCGGTTCTATGACAGCGGTGCTGGGTATAGGACAGTACTTCGGGGTTGATTTTTTCAAGACCATGTTTGCCAGATATCTGATACTACCCGAATATCTGCACCATATCGCTGAATCACTGGAATTCACATTCGGTAAGTACACTATTTATGCGACTATGTATAACACCAATTTTGTCGGTAGCTTTGCTGCAATTTTGCTGCCGTTATCTTTTGCATTGTTCATGTATGCCAAGGACAAAAAACAAATTGTACTGTCCGGTGTCTTTTTTGCTCTGATGTGTTTCGTCTGGATAGGTTCCAATTCAAGGGCTGGCTATCTGGGTGTGGCTTTTAGCTTTATATTTATAATATTGTTGTTTAGAAAAGAAATCAAAAGGAATTTTAAGAGATTATCCGTATTACCCATTGCTTTTTTAGTAATCATCATCATGAATACTGTTTCGGGCGGAAAAGTACTGAGGGAATTTGGTTCTCTGGATATTGGCGCTGAAATACAAAGGCTGGGAGCAGACAGGGAGAATAGGCTAAGATTTGAGAATCTGGTATTTGATGGGGATTCTTTGGCGATTATCACTACTGCAGAAAGCCTGAAAATTGTATATGAAGATGAACAAATGACATTTGAAGACTTGGAAGGAAATCCGCTGGCTATTGATATCAATGCCCAGACTATAACACTCGTAGACGAAAGATACAAGGATTACTCGATTGTGCTTGATGAAGACAGAGGAAAATTTGAGGTTAAGGCCTATCATCAGCGCTTTGATATCTATTTCACTGCTGATGGGTTCAGAATGGCTGGATCTGGAGGTGTTCTAGGCGTCTCGGAGAATCCATCAAGACTATCGATTATGGATGGACATGAGAGATTTGCATCGTCAAGGGGATATATATGGTCAAGAAGCTTACCAATGCTAAAGGATGCATTCTTTGTAGGCTACGGACCGGATATGTTTACCATCGAGTTTCCACAGAGGGATTATGCTGGAAAGATGAATGCATTCAATAACGAATCAATCATTGTAGATAAACCACATAACATGTATCTCCAAATCGGAATCAATACTGGGTTTATTTCACTGCTGGCGCTGTTAGCTATTTACGTGATGTACGCTATCGATAGCATGAAGCTTTATTTCAGAAGGGATTTGAAGACGCTGTTGGATTATGTAGGTATCGGTGCCTTTACAGGTATTATGGCCTATCTGGGGGCAGCCTTCTTCAACGATCAGATTATCTCTGTTGCACCGCTGTTTTACGTTATGGTAGGCCTAGGTATAGCTATCAATGGAATCATCAAGAAACAAACCGTTTAAAAGCCCTTGGGGCTGTAGTATTTCATTTTGATGGTGTTTTTACTGTTTTCGTAGTTAAAGACTTCTCCGGTTTCAAAGGAGAAGTTTTTTATTATTTTCGCAATCTCCTGATTTGTGTCATTGTCACCCGATATCTGGAAAAGTCCGGTCATTTTGGTTGATGCATCCTGAACTGCTTTTTCAAACAGATCTGGGTAGGAGGCGTCAGATATTATATCCTTGTCGCATGGATGCAGCCACTTGTTATGCTTGAGATTCATATAGTCATCTATATCTTTGATGTTTTTTTGTATGAAGGCCTTGGAAAAGGCATGAGGTTTTCCGATGATCTTCTCGATTATCTTGGCAAGGATTCGTTTTATGCCCAATGAATCCGGAAAGAGAGAGAGGAGTTGTGAGTAATCTCCTATACATGTTTTGACAGCACCTTCGGGCAACGCTTTGCCAGAGATTCTTCCAATAACATAGGCATGGAAATCCTGAATCATCTGAATATCGGTATCTGAAGCAGGGATAATTTTTCTAGAATCAAAGGTAACAGCATCATCGTATCCTTGGAGTTTGCAATTAAGCACATCAAGAATCATCTCATATTCCTTGTGCAGATGTGATGCAAATCCAGAAAAGAAAAATATAAAGGGGTGCGAGATAGAATCCAAGGAATGATGACAGGCATAGCCCAATATATAAGAAAGGATATTATCCTTGATTGCAGCGTTTTCTGGTTTTTGGCAGTATTCATACATGGTTGCAAACAAAAGATTGGTTTCGGATGCGTGTATTATTTCACCAAACTTGGCGTAACCAAAATTCTTGTTCCATGGCACAACACCGTGATACAAGAAAAAATCAGGTCCCTGGCAACCGAAATTAAAAAGGATTCTATTTTTCTCAATGATTGCATTGATTGAATCATCAACTAGCTTTAGTGCTTCCTCACCACAATAGTAGTGATTGATAAAGTCTGACATTTCATCACTCCTTGATAACGATTTCATGTCATTATACAACAAGACTGGTTGACAAAACAAGAGTATCGATGTAAACTAAGAATGAACACATGAGCAAGTATTCATATGAATGAGGAGGATTTATGGATAAGGATTTACAGCGTTGCGATGCCTACTGCATACATGAAGACATCGTATCAACTGCAAGAGACAATATGCTTCATGAAGATATGGTGATGGAGCTTTCAGAACTGTTTAAGGTTTTGGGTGATGGAACACGTATCAATATACTAAGAGCACTCGCCATCAATGAGATGTGCGTCTGTGATATTGCAGCTTTGCTTTGCATGAGCCAATCCGCCATATCACATCAGCTGCGGACATTGAAGAATGCCAGACTTGTCAAATTCAGAAGAGATGGCAAAAATATTTATTACTCACTTGACGATGAGCATGTGGAGCATATGTTTAATCAAGGAATCGAGCACATAAAGCATAGGTAATCTAATGCTAATCAAGTATCAACTAAACTTAATTTTATAAACAGAAAGGAAGATGTATATGTCAGAAAAACAGACTTGTGGTTGCGGTCATTGTGAAATCAATTTTGCAGATGAATTGAAAGAAAAAGAAAACCAGCTTGTGATGGTTGATAAAAAACCAAATATTAATGCTAACATCATCAGGATTATATTCGGTGCACTTATTTTTATAATAGGAATAGTTGTCAGGGCTAATAATTACGCACCTATTCTTCATGTTATTGCTTACGTCATTTTGGGTTATGATGTTATTTTGACAGCATTTAGAAACCTGATCAAAGGTAAGGTTTTCGATGAAAATTTTCTGATGACTGTGGCAACTTTTGGTGCCTTGATTATTGGTGAATATCCTGAGGCAGCAGCTGTTATGCTATTCTATAGCGTGGGAGAGCATCTGCAGGATCTGGCAGTCGACAATTCCAGAAAATCTATCAAAGCCTTGCTTGATATCAAACCTGATTATGCCAACCTGGAATGTGAAAAACATCTGGAAGTGGTTAAGCCAGAATTAGTAAGGGTTGGCCAGATTATAGTCATCAAGCCAGGGGAAAGGATACCTTTGGATGGCATTATTGTTGAAGGCTCGACTTCCGTTGATAATTCAGCATTGACAGGTGAATCGATGCCCAGGGAGTATGTGCCTCAGGATGAATTGCTGGCAGGAGGCGTAAACCTCACGGGAGTGGTCAGAGTAAGGGTCACTAAAATCTTTGGAGAATCTACTGCTTCCAAGATTTTGAAGCTTGTAGAGGAAGCCTCTCAGAATAAAGCTCATACAGAGAATTTCATTACCAAATTTGCAAGATATTACACACCGGCAGTTGTCGGTCTCGCAGCTCTAATTGCGATTGTACCGCCGCTGATTTTGTATGGTGGCATAACCAGAGAATGGGTTTACAGAGGTTTGATATTCTTGGTGGTGTCATGCCCATGTGCGTTGGTTTTATCTATCCCACTGGCATATTTTGGGGGCATAGGGGCAGCGTCAAGGAAGGGCATACTGGTTAAAGGTGGCAATTATCTTGAGGCCTTGGTTAGTGCAGACCGCGTCATATTTGACAAGACAGGCACATTGACGAAAGGAAAATTCTCTGTGACTGGGATATTTCCCGCCGATAACATTAGTCAGGATGACTTGTTGTTTTACGGAGCTTATGGGGAGTTTTATTCCAACCATCCTATAGCAAATTCGATTAAGCAAAAATTTTCTATTGATGTCGACAAGAGTCTAATAGAGAATCATGAGGAGCTATCAGGATTCGGTATTAGGGCAATAATAAAGGGTAAAGACGTGCTGGTCGGTAGCGGTAAGTTGATGGAGAATCAACTGAGTGATTTTGGCGGCGAGTCAGATGACTTGGAAGGTACAGTTGTACATGTTGCGGTTTCGGGAGATTATTACGGTTACATGACTGTAGCTGATATGATAAAAGAAAGTAGCTACAAAGTTGTTGAAAATCTTAAGAAACTGGGTATTAGTGAAGTCATTATGTTGACTGGAGACAATAAAAAAACCGCCCTAAAAATCGGTAGTGAACTGGGAATAGATAAGACATACTATGAACTGCTACCGGACGCTAAGGTTGAAATCATGAAAGGTCTTCTGAATAAAGAGACAAAAACCATAGCTGTAGGAGACGGCATCAATGATGCACCCTTACTGGCAGGCGCAGATATCGGATTCGCCATGGGAGCATTGGGATCTGATGCTGCAGTGGAAGCGGCAGATATTGTGCTGATGAATGACAATCCTTCACAGATTGCGGAGAGTATCATAATCGCCAGAAAAACGCGAGCCATCGTATGGCAGAATATTGTATTTGCCCTGGGAGTAAAAGCGATTGTGATGATATTGAGCACATTTGGCCTGGCAGCCATGTATCAGGCAATATTCGCAGACGTTGGTGTTGCATTAATAGCCGTTATCAACTCAACAAGAATCATGAAAGGCTGATCACACGATCAGCCTTTTCTTAATATAGGATTCAATAGTCGTATAGTTTTCCTTGGTGCAGAATATGCCTATGCTATTTAGGGCGTTTTCTTTGACGAGTATGGTTCGGTAATTCGGATAAAATTTTACCTTCTGTATATCTACCCATTTAATACGTACAGTATGTCTTGTTTGACTGAGCAGGCCGGCACCCGCGGCACTTGGACTTCTGCTGAATACTGATAGAATAACAGTCAGAAAGCCAATCACTTTTGATTTCTTTCTGTAGCGATCCTGACTCCTGCAGGTAATGCCTTTCTCATCCATATCAAACGCTACTGAGTATTGACCGCCAAAAGCAACCATTAATAGCAAAATTCCCGAGGCAAAAAGCAATAGTATCAGTCCGATACCATAATAGGCATCCTTTGAACCACTTCTGAAGGCGTTGAATAGCAAGAAAAGTATAACCGCACCAAAGGGTATCCCGATAGCTATTAGCATCTGCTTAAGAATCAGTATATTTTTGAAAATCGGCACATTGATTTGCCAGGATGTTTTTTGAACAGTCGATTTGGTCAAGTTTCACCTCGGTAATATTATTTTAATAAAGGACAATGGCATCGAAAGCACACATCATCCTGGATGTCATGAAGAGTGGCACAGGCATTACAAAATATAATGGTGTCGTTAGTCTTATCATATTTTTCATAGGAGTTCAGACCGCCATGATGCCTGACCAAGTCTCCAATCTGATAGTAGTTGTAGACGGTATCGTCGTCAACTGAAGTCAGTTCATATATTTTACCTGAGTTATGCTCAGTGATGACAACTATGTATTCTATATAAAGCCTGTCTTTTCTTTTGTGACGGATCAGCTTGTTTGTGACTTTTCCATCCCAGGTTATGCTGCGTTTTATTCCGATAATCTTATACAGTCCGATAGCTATGAACATACCACCTATGACCAAACCGATGTAAAGCGCCTCAGGGTTGTCCATCTCATCGCTTAGATGGCCGTAAATAGCAAAGGATACAATCACTATAACGGCAAGTATCATGGAAAAAATGCCTGCCCACTGCTTATTGTTGCGAATATACTTTTTAAATGCAGGATCATTGATTCTTTCTGAATAACCGAAACTATTCATCTGATTATTCCACTGGATGAACTTCCACGCTTTCAGTGGTTTTAGGTAGGAATAATAATACTATAAATCCAAGGACAAAAAGCGGTATGATGCCTAGAATACTGTATCGTGGATTGCCTGTGATATCCGTAACAAAAGCCATGATGAACGGTCCGAGTATGGCTGCGAATTTTCCGAAGACATTGTAGAATCCAAAGAATTCATTGGAATTCTTTTTTGGAATTATCTTGGCATAGTAGGATCTGCTGAGTGCCTGGATGCCGCCTTGTGCCGACCCGATCATGGCACCCAGTATAAAGATGTCATTGATGTGGTCTATGCTATATGCGAATATACAGGCAACGATGTAGGTCAGTATTCCAACAAAAATCATACGCTTGGTGGTAAATCGCTCAGCAAGCCTTCCATAAATGATAGCGAAAGGGAATGCGATGATTTGTATGATCAATAGAATGCCTAGCAGTACAAACATATCAAAAGAGTCTGCACCCAGTACACTTTGGGAATAAGGAACAGCCATTTTAATGATGGTATCGACACCATCGATGTAAAGAAAATAGGCAATCAGGAATATGAATACCGGTTTGTGGCTTCTGATGTTCTTAAAGGTTTTACCAAGTCGGATAAAGCTGTTTTTGATGGGGTTGGGTTCAGTCTCTATATAATGTTTTTGCTTAACATTTCTGATCATTGGGATAGTAAAAAGTCCCCACCAGAGAGCCGTGATGACAAATCCAAGCTGGAAGCCTAGGTATTCATCCATACCAATCACAAAAACAATAGCCAAGCTGATGCCAAAAGGAATGATACTGGCTATATAACCGTAAGCAAAACCATTTGTGGAAACCCTGTCCATTCTTTCATCTGTTGTGGTATCAACCAGAAAAGAATCATAGAATATGTTGGCTCCTGAGAACCCGACTGCTGTAAGAATATAGAAAAATATCAGTAGCTGCCACATGCCGATCGGAACAATGGCCAATGCTGCCGTAAAGAAGACACGGAGCAGGAAGAAGAATAAAAAAAATCGCCT
>JAHRFV010000110.1 GCA_019084435.1 Dethiosulfatibacter sp. | reverse complement strand
CAGTTGCAGAAGGCATTGGAAGTATTAAGATGAAGTTATTAAAAAAAGGCGGAGAAATCCAACAAACCGTATGGATAAAGTCCTGAATCTCTCTGGATGCTCTGATGAAAGCGCTAGATGACTATCAGCACGATGATACAGTAGATTTGCAGTTGCAGAAGGCATTGGAAGTATTAAGATGAAGTTATTAAAAAAAGGCGGAGAAATTATTCTTCGCCTTTTTTATGTCCTGAATATTTAGTCTAGTTTTTAATCAATGTTCCACTCTCGCCTTTAAGCGCCTCATTGGCAGAGTAAAGGGAAGTTATAATAGATTTTCTGCCGGGCTTCGACTCTGCAAACATGACTGCAGCCTTGACCTTAGGAAGCATGCTTCCAGGGGCAAAATGCCCTTCAGCCATGTACTTTTTGGCTTCATCGCAGCTGATTTCAGACAGGTTTTTCTGATCAGGCTTGTTGAAATTAATGGCTACCTTTTCAACTTCTGTGAGTATTAGAAGTATGTCTGCATTTATAGCCTCTGCCAATCTTTCGGCAGCCAGGTCCTTATCGATTACAGCCGCCACCCCTGAGTATCCGCCTTCTCCATCTTCTATGACCGGAATTCCACCGCCACCACACATGACAACTATAGTTGATGACCAAAGCCTTTCAATGGTGTCCACTTCAACAATTTTATTAGGCATTGGGGATGGCACAACTCTTCTCCAACCTCTGCCTGAGTCCTCTTTCATGACATAGCCTTTGTCTCCGGCGATCTCATCTGCCTCTTCCTTTGAGTAGAAAGGTCCAATGGGTTTGGTAGGATTTTTGAAAGCCTCATCATCCTTGTCCACAACTACTTGGGTTACTATTGTAGCGACTGGTACATTTCTGTTCCTCTTATGCAATTCCTTGCGAAGGCTCTGCTGGATGTGGTATCCGATATATCCCTGACTCATAGCGCCACAAACATCAAACGGCATGGCAGGTGTCACATCTTTTGCATATTCTGATGCAAGCAAAATTCTACCGACCTGTGGTCCATTTCCGTGTACGATTGCTATTTCATATCCTTGACTGCTTATATCTGCAAGTGTCTCACATGTCTTGCTAACGACTCTCAACTGTTCCTCTGCAGTTGCGGGGCTTCCGCTTTCCTGCAAGGCATTGCCGCCTAATGCTATAACGACTCTTGTTAAATTTGGCATAAATTTTCCTCCAGTTTATTATCTATGAATCCTAAGCCATTGTTGCAACCATTACCGCTTTAATGGTATGCATTCTATTTTCCGCTTCATCAAACGCTTTTGAATGTTTGCTTCTGAAGACTTCATCTGTGACTTCCATTTCAGTCAAACCATACTTTTCGTATATCTCTTTTCCGATTTCCGTTTCCATATCGTGGAAAGCAGGTAGGCAGTGAAGGAATATGACATCCGGATTGCCCGTTTTTTTGATCATGTCCATATTGACCTGGTAAGCTTTCAATTGCTTAATTCTTTCTTCAAAATGAGCCTCTTCACCCATTGACACCCATACGTCTGTATAGATGACATCCGCATCTTTCACACCCTCTTCAATATTATCAGTCAACTCGATTATAGCGCCTGTCTCCTTGGCAACTTCTCTCATTTCTGCAACCAGTTCCTCGGAAGGGAACAGTTCCTTTGGAGCAACTCCCACAAAATGCATGCCCATTTTCGCTGCGCCAATCATCAGGGAATTACCCATGTTGTTTCTCGCATCTCCAGCATAGACAAATTTCACCTTGTTTAAAGGTTTGTTGACATGCTCCATGACCGTTAAAAAGTCAGCTAGTATTTGTGTCGGGTGATATAGGTCGGTCAATCCATTCCATACCGGAACGCCTGCATGCTTAGCCAGACTGTCAACCGTTTCTTGTTTAAATCCTCTGAATTCAATACCATCGTAGTATCTACCAAGAACTTTGGCGGTGTCCTCTACGGACTCTTTTTTTCCCATCTGACTGTTTGTCAGGAAAGTCACGTTTGCGCCTTCATCAAAAGCAGCAACCTCAAATGCGCATCTTGTCCTGGTGGAAGTCTTGTCAAAAATTAAAACGATATTTTTTCCTCTGAGCAAATCATTCTTGATTCCCGCTCTCTTTTTTCTTTTCAAATCTGCTGATAGATCCAGCATATACTTGATTTCTTCAGGTGTGAAATCTTTCAGTGTGATGAAGCTTCGACCTTTTAAATTTACTGGCATTTTAATTCCTCCATTATTCTTCATTTATATGTATTAAATTTGTTTTCTAGAATTACTCTCTAATTAAAGGCATGCTCATACATCTTGGACCACCTCTGCCTCTAGATAACTCTGAGCTAGGCATAACATAGGTTTTGATCCCTCTATCTTCGAGTAGTTGATTTGTGACATAATTTCTGGAATAGACAACAACCTCTCCAGGACCTATTGCCAATGTGTTTGATCCATCATTCCATTGTTCTCTAGCAGCATCTATCATGCTATTGCCACCGCATTTGATAAGCTCCACATTGTCAATTTCAAGGTATTTGGACAATATGTTCTCCAGCAAGTCACGCTCTTCATCAATCTCTATTTTCCCGTCCTGAAGTGTCAGTGAATAGACGGTGATGGTTTGTTGTATGTTGGGATGAATGGTGAATTTATTATGATCAACCATCGTAAAAACAGTATCCAAATGCATGAATGACCTTGACTTGGGAATATCAAAGGCTAAAATTCTGTTGAATTCATTCTCGGAACTCAGTATTCTCTCAGCAAATATCTCAATGGCCACCGGGTCTGTCCTTTGCGAGATTCCAACTGCAATGATATTTTCATTCAGTATAAGAATGTCGCCACCCTCCAACGAAAACCTATCGGTTCTGTCATACCATAACGGTATATTGTGTGGTGCAAAATCAGGATGATGGTTGATAATATATTTTGTAAAAAGAGTTTCTCTATTACGCGTAAAAGTTTTCATCCTATGCAGAGATATGCCATTTGCGATTGAAGCGAATGGGTCCCTAGTAAAATAAAGGTTAGGCATCGGATCGATAATAAATGGATAGTCGTTATTTAGAAAATCCTTCAGTCCTCTTTTAGAGAAGTTTATGAAATCATTCTTTCTCAGTCCTGCCATCATTTTGTCAACCAATTCCTTCTCTTCCATTTCCATGAAGTAATGTTTAAGGCCTTCAAACCTTCTTTTGTTCCAGATATTGGCTTCATTGAGATATTCTTCGATAAAAGCTTCTTTGACAGCGCTGTCTTTAATAGATTCTGTCGCAAGATCTTCGAGATATACAACCTCAACGCCATTATCTCTCAATATTTTGGCAAATTCATCGTGTTCCTCTTGAGCTATTTTAAGGTAAGGTATGTCATCAAACAAAAGTCTTTCCAGATATTCCGGCATCAAATTCTCAATTTCTTGACCCGGTCTGTGTAGCAGTACTTTTTTCAATCGTCCAATTTCGCTTGTTACGTTAATTGGTTTCATAGAGACACCTCTTTCATTTTATTAACTATATTTTATGAAACGTCATTTCAAATGTCAAGATAATTTGAATATTATTCATCAACAGTATATCTATTCATTTATTTCCAACTTGTTAATTTTGGATTGAATCTCATTAACTGTTTCAGCTAAGCTGCTTTTGATAAACTCATAACCCCTGTGTTCAAGCCTGCTTTTTGGTCCGGACAAGCTAATGACAGCCATCAGTTTTTTGGAATGTGAATAGACAGGCTTTCCGATACAATAGAGTCCGTAATCATACTCCTCATCGTCTATGGCGTATCCCTTCTCCAGTATATCCTTCCTTTGCTCATCAAAGGTCTCGAAATCCGTGATGGATTTGATGGTTCTTTTTTTTGCATGTTTGTTTTTAAAATATTCTCTAATCTCTTTATCTGATTTATGGGATAGAAAAATCTTGCCTGATGAAGAGCAATTATAAGGTGCATCTGAAACTAGTTTTGACAACAAAGATGTCTGCTCCCCGTTCTCTCTGTCTATTATGAGTGACTGGTTATCGTAATCTATGGCTAGATTGACGGTTTCACCCACTTTTTTCGCTAGTCGCTCCATATAGGGCTTTGCGATTGTATAAACATTAATATCTCTTTTCACTCTGTCGCTATACTTGATGAATTTTCCCCCGAGAGTATATTTTTCCGTCTCATATCCCTTGGAGATAAACCCTCCCTTTGCCAAGGTAATCAATATCCTGTAAACTGTGGCTTTTGGCAGATTCAGTTCATGAGATATCTCAGAAACTCCCAGTTCCTTGTTGGCTACAAAAATCAAATCCATAATGTCTGTGGCTCTTTCGATCATGGTTATATAATTGTAATCTTCTTTCAATCTTTCACCTCCTGACAGTAAAATTATATCACTATTGAAACAACGTTTCAATATTTTTGTAGAGATTATTAACCTTGTGTTAACCTTAATTGAGTTGTAATATTTTCTGATTCATGTATAATAGCCTTATTATATTTTAAAGGATTGAACACGATGATTGATTTACATATTCACTCGGATTTATCAGATGGTACTGATTCGATCGAAGAAATAATTGAGATTGCAAGAGAAAATGGTATCAAGGAATTTTCGCTGACTGATCATGATACTGTCTCAGGCATAGACCAAATAACATCGATTGCCACACAACATGACATAGCTGTCATTCCTGCAATTGAACTGACTTCAGTCTCCAATAGCCACTCTATTCACGTACTTGGTTACCTCATAGACCACAAATGTCGCCAGCTATTGGATTTCATAAAAATAACCAATGAATATACTACAAAGTACTCATTGGATATGATATCCAAGCTCAATAGGCTCGGTATGATTGATTACAGGGCGTCAAGGGTTGAAGAACTGATGTCTTTCAAGGATAGCATCTATCTTTCGGATTTGTACAAGGCAATGATTCAAGACGGGCATCCTTACAAGCTTAAGGATTGGCCTGATTTTTACATGCGAACCTACAATCGGTTTTCTTATACCTTTCCTGATAAATTTCCATTTGCTTCAGCTGATGCTGTTGAAATTATCATAGAAGCCGGTGGCATCCCTGTATTTGCCCATCCTGCTAGATTAGGCAATGAAGACCTAAAGGAAATAGATAAGCTATTGCCACATGGCCTGGGCGGTATCGAGGTTTACTATCCTTATCATGACGATAAACTGAATAAACGATACAATGATTTTGTTTCAAAAAACAATCTGGTTGCAACAGGTGGGTCTGACTGGCATGGTGATTTTACTACCTGGGAAGCTGTTATCGGTCAATATGGCATAAAGGATACCAATCTTTTATACCAATATGCTGAGGCGAGGTAAACAGGGTTCTTGGGTTCAGGTGGCGTTTTCAAACGTTATCTGAACCTTAGAAACCGTTATCCAGGGACTCTACAGTGCTTATCTCCCAGTTATTGAAGTGGGAGTCTTAGCACTGTTAGTCATCGGGTAAACAGGGTTCTTGGGTTATAGGTTAAGAAATTTATTGACCATATTGATGGAGATATTCGCAACTCGAGCTATGTCTCTGAAGGTCATACCCGTGTTGTCCTTAAGCCTTTTAATCGACTTTTCATTGACACCCCCATTATTATGAAATACTCTTTCAGCAATCTTCGTTTTTCTCGCCTCTTTCGTTTCATATGTATCGAGATACAAATTTTCATCATCACCCCTGTGGAGATTGATGAAATTTTTTCTGAAGTTTTCCCTTTCAGGACAGATGTTGGTTTTGACAAACTCGGAATCAATCATCAAAGGCGTTTCGTAGAAATACTCCTTATAGCTGCACCATTTATATTGGTAGGGATCGTCAACCAATTTTGCCTCCACTGGATTTAGATGGATATATCGGACAAGACCAAGAAAATAACTATCGTCCTCAACAGGTTCGCTTCTGAACCTATCCTGAAAAACATGCCCTACCTTGTTTCTGTTTCTGTTGTAATAAACCGCATACTTTTGGTTAATCATTTTCATGAATTCATTGATTGGTATATCTTCCTCCTTCACCAGTAAATGGCAATGGTTATTCATTATGCAATAGGCATATAGTTTAAATGAATACTCGTCCTTCACTTCCTTTAATATGTTATATAATTTCCCCTTATCCTGCTCCAACTCGAAGATCCGATTCTTGTTATTTCCCCTGAGCATGACATGGTATATTCCTGTGGCACTTTTTTCTCTTTTCAGTCTAGGCATTTGAATTGCTCCTTTCTTATGGACTATAATTGATTATATCATGCTCAAAAAACAAAAGGAACCGTCCCTTTTGTTTTTTGAGAAGAAATTTGACCAAAACTATTGAACTTGATACCCTATAGGGGTATACTTCGATTATAGAAAATATTAATAATCACTTAGGAGGATTTAAAATGAAAGATATAAAAGTTTACACAAGCAGCACATGTCCATATTGTACAATGATGAAAGACTATTTGAACACCAAAGGTGTTTCTTACACTGAAAGAAATGTTTCTTCTGACGCAGAAGCTAGAAAAGAGCTTATGGCTATGGGACATATGGGCGTACCGGTAACGATTGTTGATGGTACTGAAGTAGTTGGTTTCGATACCAATAAAATCGATTCTCTGCTAGACTGAATCTAAGATAGATATTTTAAGGTTCTTTATCAATCACAGGAAGGTACAGTTCGAAGGAACTGTACCTTCTTTACTTTTGTTAAAGAATAATCTGAAAATAAAAGCAGATAGTGAATTGTTCGTGATATTCTTGAATTATACCGTTAAATTTATGATAAGTAATAGATTTTAGTTGAATACATAGATTATATGTGCTATAATCATGAAACATTAACTGGCAAAGTTCGGGTATTATTAAATTAAGTACCGGCCATCACAGTAAATTATGGGGATGATGTTCATGACAAAAGGACAAATTGAGTCGAAAATCAGCGAAGCAATAAGTAAGTTTGAGATTGAACAAATGGGACGTGGCCCTGAAAAGATACGTACCATCATTTTCCAAGATCTTATAATTATTAGACTAAAGGGTTTTCTAAGTCCTTCTGAGAAGAACCTAGCTCAGAACCGTGAAGGGATTGAGCTGATAAAAAAAGTTAGAACCGCTCTATTTGAAAACGCAAGGGATGGTTTAGAGGATGCGATTAAATCCGTTATTGATGTGGGTGTGATTAGCACATATTCAGATGTCAGCACAAAAACAGGAGAAAAAATCATTGCCATCGTAGTGGATAAAAACCTAGAAGAAAGTATTAACGAATAACCTTGGAAGACTGAAAGAAAGGTTTTAAACCAGTCAGAAGTTAGCCAATAACAATTCCTCACAGAATTTGTTATTGGCTTTTTATTATAATTATGTAAGGAAGGTGTTCAGTGATTAAACGAAAAATTGACAAATTATATCCTCCATCCACTATCGGAGTTATTGGAGGGGGACAACTAGGTAAGATGATTGTCTGTGAAGCCAAACGAATGGGTTATAACGCTGTTGTATTGGATCCCAAAACAAACTCACCAGCTGGACAAGTGGCAGATGAGCAAATTGTTGCTGGATTTGATGAGATATGGGCTTATCGTGAGTTGGCACGAAAAACTGATATAATGACTTTTGAATTTGAACATATAGATGTTGAAATATTGTCATTAATTGAAAATGAAGGTTCTAGGATAATACCATCTTCTAGAACGCTTAAAGTCATCCAAAACAAATACAATCAGAAAAATATGCTCCAGCAAATAGGTGTTAAAGTTCCTGAATTCAGAATGATAAATAGTATAGATGATCTAATGGATGCGTTTAATCATTTCAATCAAAAGGCAATCTTAAAATCATGTACAAATGGTTATGATGGAAAAGGAAATATGATTATCAAAAATGTTGCTGATCTAGAAAGCATATATCATGGGTTTGACGGGCAAATGATTATGATAGAAGAATTGATTGATTTTATTAAAGAGGTTTCAATTGTTGTAGCTAAAAGTGATTTAGGTGTTTTCTTTTATCCAGTTGTTGAGAATATCCATCAGAATAGTATATTAATAAAAACACTTGTACCTTCCTCAATACCAGATGAAGTAACAGAAAAAATCAGAGATACGAGTAAAAAAATAGTCGATTCAATTGACGATTTTGGTGTATATTGTATTGAATTTTTTATAGATAAAAATTTAGATGTGATTGTTAATGAGATTGCTCCGCGACCTCATAACTCAGGTCATTATACAATTGAGTGTTGTTCTTCATCTCAGTTTGAGCAACTGGTGAGGATTATTTGCGGCATGCCTATTGGTTCTACTTATCTCAGGACACCTTGTGTGATGTATAACTTGCTGGGAAGTGATGATGTGAAGGGAAAGTATGAAATTAGAGGGCTTGAAGGAGTATTGAACATACCCGATTGTTATTTTCATTTATACGGGAAGCCAGAAACGGACAATTTAAAAAAAATTGGACATCTAACCGTATTGGGCGAAACTGTAGACGCAGCAGACAAGAAAGCAAATATTGCTTTACAAAATATCAAAATCCATCAAAAGTAACAATCATTGATAATTAATAGGAGAGATAAAAATATGAAATACTGTAAAATGCATGATCAACTGTCAAAGGTTGGAATTATTATGGGAAGTGAATCGGATTTAAAAGTAATGAAGAATGCCGCATTGATAATGGAAGAGCTATCAATACCATATGAAATTAAAGTTGTTTCCGCACATCGAACACCCGAAAGAATGTTTGAGTATGCAAAATCTGCTCAAAGCAGAGGGTTAGAGGTTATCATTGCAGGTGCCGGCGGTGCAGCTCATCTGCCTGGCATGGTTGCATCTTTGACTCAACTTCCAGTAATTGGTGTTCCTGTTAAGCTTAAGGAGTTGGATGGATTAGATTCTTTGATGTCGATTGTACAAATGCCCGGTGGTGTTCCAGTAGCATCGGTTGGAATTAATAACTCTAAAAATGCAGGACTTTTAGCTGCGAGGATATTAGCCATAAAAAATGATAATCTGTATAATAAATTAAATGAGAGATCTGAACAAATCAAAGAAACACTTATATATGACTTGAATGAGAAACTTGAGGAGAGCTTGATTTCTGACGATATATCAACCCAATCAACAGGGTTCTTGGGTTCAGGTGGCGTTTCAAACGCCATCTGAACCTTAGAAACCGTTAGTGTTTTTAGAGTTGCTTTAGAAAGTGGGATGGCTTGTTACTTGCATGATTATCATGGTAACTATAATTGTGTTTTTTACTATGTAATAGCATAATGCATTCTTGGCGTTGTTCTATACTAGTTTTCGCTCAACCATCTGTTTGACTATAAATGTAGCCACATGATTAGCGAAGGATCCCGGACCAAAACCAGCATCATAACCTAATTCCTGAGCCAATTCATGTGAAAGTCGAGGACCTCCTGCGACCAATACAATTTTATCTCTGATTCCCTCGGCTTCAATCATCTCTACCAGCTGGGTGAGATTTGGAATATGAACATCCTTCTGGGTCACTACCTGAGAAACGAGAATCGCATCTGCATTGAGCTCGATTGCTTTCGCAACAAGATCCTCATTAACCACTTGGCTACCAAGATTGATGGCCTCTATTCCTTTATATCTTTCAAGCCCGTAGTGTCCGTCAAAACCCTTCATATTCATAATAGCATCTATACCGACGGTATGAGCGTCACTACCTGTGCAGGCTCCGATGATAACCACGTCTCTTTTGATGTTTTCTTCTATATATTGCTCGACACCTTCCTTATCCATAAACTCCAGATCTACCTTTGGTACCTCTATGACAGAGTAATCTACAGTATGGCTGCAATTGCCGTACATAATGAAGAATGTGTAACCAACACCCAGATCATGGGAATGGACAACACTTGCCTCTGTCAATCCCATCTTTCTAGCCAATTGCTTTGCGGCTTCATCCGCTTCATCTCCCTTAGGCACAGGAAGTGTAAAGCTTAGTTGCATTTTCCCATCGTTCAGTGTGTCCCCATAGGGTTTTATTTTAGTCAGATCAACTTTACCTAAAGACATTATTTGTCACCTCCAAGCATCAATTCGATAAATGGATTAAAATAGTTTTCGGATTTCTCAAACACGCCTCTCAATCCTTTTCCACCTTCAAATGCCCTTTTTACACCACCGAATTTACCCTTTTCGATAGTGGCGAAAATACCTTCTTTTTCTATATCAATAAGCATTTTTTCAGCATCAGCCAAAACAGACTGGGCTCTTTTCTGAATCATGCCATCCTGCTTAAACTCAATCTCTTCTCCCAGATCTCTAGCATTATTAAAGATGTATTGTGCATTCTCTATGGATAGCATCCTGTCATGGAGCAATGGTGTATGGATTGCTTCAGTCAACATCCCCAATAATTGTATTCCCTGTCCAGTCCAGATAGAAATGAGATTGAACAGTGTATCCTGGACATGTCCTCTGAAAATATTGCCTGTCATAAATTTAGTCGGTGGCATGTATTTAAGAGGCGCTTTCGGAAAGATTTCCCTAGTCATCTGGGCTTGTGCCAGTTCCAGCAAAAATCCGTTCTCCAGCTTTGGATTCATCTCAAAGGCATGTCCCAATCCCATCTGTTCTTCAGGTATTCCAGCTAAAAGCGCGTATTGCTCATTGATAAACTGGGAGGCCAAAACAGTATGTGCCTCTTCAACAGCATCTGCCGTTGTCAAATAGTTGTCCTCACCTGTGTTGATGATGATGCCGGCATAACCGTTGATAACTCTTGAAAAGAATTGGTCGATAATGGTCCTTTGCATGTTTATGTCCCTGAACAGTATGCCATATAAGGCGTCATTCAGCATGACATCCAGCCTTTCCAGAGCACCCATTGCGGCAATCTCAGGCATACACAGTCCGGAGCAGTAGTTGCATAGTCGGATATATCTACCGACATCTTTGCCAACCTCATCCAAGGCCTCGCGCATTAGTCTGAAATTTTCCTGTGTTGCATAGGTTCCGCCAAATCCCTCAGTAGTGGGTCCAAATGGAACATAATCAAGTAGACTTTGAGCTGTGGTTCTGATAACAGCTATGACATCTGCTCCTTGTCTTGCGGCAGCCTGTGCCTGAACAATGTCTTCATAAATGTTTCCTGATGCCACTATGACGTATAGATAAGGCTTTTTTCCTTCTCCTACATTCTCTATGAAGTCTTCTCTGATTTTCCTGTTTTGCTTAATGCCAGCGGCTGTTTTTTCAGCGATTTCACGAACTGTCTTGTATATCTTGTCTTTGTCCGCTATCGGGAGTTTGGTCAGGTCAATTTCACCTGTGTTCACCTTTTCTGCTATCTCCTGGGGTGATAAACCTGTATTAACTATGGCATTTCCAATCCAGAATGCCGCCCCCTGTGACAATCCCCCACCATCTCTGATATTGTCTATGACAACATTCGGCAATGGTTTTTCAATTTCGTCTACACCGTCTATCCCTAGCAACCTCGCAACTGTACGCTCTACTGTTACGGTTGTATTCTTGTCTATAAATCCTTGCGTCTCTCGGGCTATATTTCTCGCTGCTGTTCTTGCTCTCTCAATGACTTCAGGATTCAGACCCAATTTGCTATTCAATAACATCACTTCCCTTCAATATATTTTTTTGCTTGATCCACAATTTCCTTTTGCATTCCCATCAGCTCTGCAATATTGATGGCATCTTTAGGAACCTCATCGTATTCCTCTGCCGGAATCAAGTGATAATCCATATTATCTGTAATGATATCCATCCCCTTACCCGGGTTTTCCAAAAGCTCCTGTTCCAATTTCTTCAAATCTATTTTCTTAAGCCCCGCTACTTGAAGCTTTTGAACTTCTTGACCTGCGGCTTTGTCAAAATGTGTCGTGATGACTGAAATCGAATTCTTATCCGACAGATAGCCAACGATACTTTTTGTTATGGCAAATCCTTCTACTGGATTTGTCCCTCCGGCCAACTCGTCTATGAGTATGAGGCATCTGTCATTTACATTTTTAAAGGCCTCTGTGAGATTTTGGATTTCAGCTCCAAATGTTGATAAGCCCTTCTCCACTGACTGCTCGTCACCAATGGAAACGAAAATCTTGCCGGATAAACCTATGGTACATTCCTCTGCTGGCACATAAAGCCCTAACGCAGTAGCACAGGCAATCTGTCCAATCATTTTCAGGGTGACTGTCTTCCCCCCCATATTGGCACCTGTTATTGATGTTGCAGGTCTATCCAATTTGATGGATACAGCTGTATAGCTTTTATTTTTCTTAGTCAGTACCTCTTCAGTTTTCAGGTGTCTTCCATTGACTATCTCTACTCTGTGCTCTTTGATAATGGTTGGTGGTCTCGAATCAGTTGTTTTAGCCTGTCTCAATTTAGCCAAAATCAAATCTATTTTACCCACAGCACTGAAATTGTTTCTGAATTTTCCACTTCTTATACCGACTTCTTTAGACAAATATTTCAAAACTTCGTATTCCTCATCCTCTTCACGAGCTTTGAGATTATTTATCTGAACATCAAGCCTATACAACTCATCTGTGTTCTTGATGCTGTATACGATCTGTGAAATAGTTTGGTCGGAGCAGTAGAGCCTTTTGTCTTCATCCATCATTCGGATGAGATCTTCTTCTGATTTATTTAGATAAATATCACCCTTTAAACTCAGTTTAACATTGTAGCTCACTTGAATCTCGTCTTTGATTTCTTTCTTTATTTTTTTGATTAAATGGCTTACTTGCATTTTTTCGGTTCGTATTTGCTTTAGCTTCGCTGAATATTCATCATAGATATAGAATGTGTTCAGCTTTTCTCCTGCCGGATCCAGAAGCTCAATCACATCCATCATTCTTTCAATTCTTATGTCATCATAAAATTTATTATCTCTAAAAGTCTTATAAACCCTCATGGTATGCAAGACGAAATTTTTTATCTCGAATAGCTCAACAGCTGTCAGGACCTCTCCTGATTCCGCTCTTTTGACTGATTCGGTGATATCCTTGACATGGTTTAGCATGGAAATCACGTCCCTATCCAGATAATAATTATCCAGATAAGCCATCAGATTGTACTCCATCTTCAACAAATCCTCATGACCGGGTTTGTATATAGGCATCTCTCTCTTTTTAGCTGTGCCATAAGGAGAAAGAGGTATTATTTTGTTAAGCAATGTATTTATACCTATCTTGTCCTGTGAATTTTTATCAATGAAAGATTCCATCTATACACCTCCACTCAACACATCTATTACCTTGATTGGTCCCACCTCTTCTCCAATCATCCTGACTAATTCATCACTTGGAAAGCTATATCCTAATGGTGCTGTCGGGTTGACTGTTATAGCCTCAACCCTGATGGGGTTCAGAACTTCAAGTCTCAATCCCTTTTTCTTCAGGCTGTTATAACTATAATAATCAGAAAATACTTGGGTTCCATCATCAATCAAAATGATGAAGTTGGACTTTCCAAATATCAAGTCTTTTAGCATTGATGTCGTCACGGCTCCGGACAAATAGATGTATCTGGTCTTTTCATCTACCATTGATGTTAGTGTTCGACCCTGTCCAAGACTTGTTTTGATTTTGGGATAAGCCAGATGATATTCATCGTCTATGATACAGGTTCTGTTCAACTGGTCTTTAAGTCTGATTAGCTCCAAATCCTTAGTGCCTGGCAGCATGAACACAGAAGCATAATAGGCCGTCTGTGACACCACTTTTTTAATATCTCGACTTAGCACGGCTCCTGTTGCTATTATGCAGGCATCTGTTATGCGGGGAGAGGCAACGGCTTTTCTGTCGATGGCTCCGTCAATGACAACCAAGTCTGCCCCATAGCCAAGCATTTTTTCTTTGACCAAACGTGTGTCAGATGCGTTTGAAGGTCCAGCAAGTTGAACATTGCCTTCTTCTTTAACTCTGCACAGCACGATATTGCCAAGAGGGCTTGTGAATTCTGTTGTCTCCAGAATCTCAAGCCCTGCATCTCCAATTTCCAGCATGGATATGGCTGTTGCTATAATTGTATCTTCGCCGACAAATATAGCCGGTTTATCTGTCTCAGTAACCAGGTCCAGCCTCTCGCCGTCTCTGCCGGTTGAGGTCAGACCCAATACAATATTTGAATCGTAGGCTTGTTCTATAAGATAATTCAAGGTCACAGTTTTACCTGCATTCTTGGCGAGTCCAATAATCGATACAGAATTGTATTTCTGATTCAACTCTTCAATTAATCTCATAGAATACTCCTCGTGTTAACTCCAATAGTCTTACTTGTTACGCTCATTTCTGTCAAGATGGGTCGGTTCAAGATTCAATCTCTCTCCTGCCAACAGTGAGGCAACTCCTGTCAGATGGCTTTTCTTCTTGCCTGTACACACATCACAAACACAATCGATATCAGAAAGAGTGCTAGGCTCAGTGTAGGTTGTTATGACACCCTCGTAGTTTCTGAGAATCAGTCTATGTGGTGATCTGGATATGACATAATCCGGCATAACAGGTATTTTTCCGCCACCACCTGGTGCATCTACCACAAATGTGGGAACAGCATAACCAGAAGTATGTCCTCTAAGACCTTCAATGATTTCTATACCCTTGGCTATTGATGTCCTAAAATGCTCAATACCAAGTGATAGGTCACATTGATAGATATAATAAGGTCTAACCCTGTTTTTTACCAATTCGTGCATTAGATTTTTGGTAATGTGAACACAGTCATTAACGCCCCTCAGTAATACCGATTGATTCCCTAATGGTATTCCCGCATCTGCCAACTTTCTGCAGGCTTCTCTTGTCTCATCAGTCATCTCTTTCGGATGATTGAAGTGAGTGTTCAACCATATTGGATGGTATTTTTTCAACATATTGACCAAATCATCTGTGATTCTTTGTGGGCAGACTACAGGTGTTCTGGATCCAATTCTAATGATTTCAACATGGGGTATCTCTCTCAATCTCTTGATTATGTATTCCAACCTATCATCAGAAATCAAAAGTGCATCACCTCCAGATAGCAGTACGTCTCTTACCTGAGGTGTATTTCTGATATATTCGATTGCCTTGTCAATTTTTTCAGTCGGAACAGCATGGTCGGCTTGCCCTGCGAATCTTCTTCTGGTGCAATGTCTACAGTACATAGAGCATTGATCTGTCAGGAGCATTAGCACTCTGTCAGGATATCTGTGTGTCAATCCCGGTGTCGGAGAGTCCTGGTCTTCATGTAGGGGGTCCAACATATCCGCATCGCTGACGTGTGTTTCTGCGATAGTAGGAACTGCCTGCATCCGAATTGGACATCTATGGTCATCCTTGTCCATCTGTGCAGCAAAATAAGGTGTAATCCCCAGTCTGAATTTCTGAAGAACCTTGTTGATGTCATCCTCTTCCTGTGGTGTGATATTGATAATTTTTTTCAACTTCTCAACATCGTTTATTCTATTCCTTACCTGCCATTTCCAATCGTCCCATTCCTTTGGTGTCACATCTTTATATAGTTCTATTTCATTATAATAGGCCATTTCTTTATTCTCCTTTTTACACTAATATCAACAGTCTGCTATGCATAGATCTCGCTGTAAAGCTTTTTGAGCGGCTCACTTTCTCTCATAATCTGAAGTGCTATCTCGGCATGATCTTTGGTATATCCATTTCCTATAATCATATTGACATCCTTGCCAACTCCTTCAGCTCCCAATGCAGCTTTAGTGAATGATGTCGCCATAGAGAAGAAATAGACTGTTCCGTTGTCTTTGCATGCCAAGATACTTGACATCTCACAGTTTGGTCTGCTCACGCAGTTGATGACTATATCACACAACTTCCCGTCTGTCAGTTCAACTATTTTATCATATACACCAACAGCGTCTGTGGCATCTCCTGCAATATATTCATCTGCCAGATTTAGCTTTCTGACTCTATCCAGTGATGATTCGCTATGTGCCATGCAGATTACCTTTCCTGTGATGCCTGCTCTTTTCTTAGCTTCATATAGACATAGGATACCGGATTTTCCAGCTCCTCCAACTACCAAAACCGTATCTCCAGGTTTAACCAGCTTGGCTGTCTGTGCCGGTGCACCTGCAACATCAAGTACTGACAACGCCAGATTCTCAGGCAAGTCATCAGGCATCTTGGCATAAATACCACTCTCGAATAGAATCGCCTGACCTTTGATGTCAACCTGGTCTATGTCCTTTCTGATTGCCAAAATCTCTTCTATCACTAGCGGAGTCAATGACAGTGAAACGAGTGTTACGACTTTGTCCCCTACTTTAAGACTTGTTTTTCCCTCAAGCGCAGGTCCAATTTCTTTAACAGTACCGGTAAGCATACCTCCTGAACCCGTTACAGGATTCTGGTGTTTCCCTCTTTCTGCTACAATACCCTTCATGATTTCCTTGATTTTTTCCACGTCACCTTCTGCCTGATCTTTTATCTGTGTAAAGCTTGCAGAGTCAACGTTTAGTGTCTTGACGTCTATCAAAATTTCATTGTCATAAATTTCCATGGTGTTGTCGATTTTAAGCGCTGGCTGCGGCAGCACGCCTTTTGGCTCGATAACTCTGTGTGTTCCGAATGGATTTCCTTTTTTCATTGATATTCCTCCAAATATTTTATTTAAACGGTCATTATAAGAATGTCATGTTCTTCTTATTACTATCATTTGCAATTAGCATGCCATGTTTTTTTTCATGATTAAATATCCAAAAGCAGCATTTTTCAACGTTTTTAAATACATAAAACGCTTTAAAAGAAATCGTGTGCCCAATTTCGGGCAATTAATTGCCTAATTTTTGTCAATTTCGCTTTTTTTTTAACAGAAGCTGTGGTAAAATACAGAAAAGGAGTGGAAAAATGAAAGATATAAAGATCAAAGTCATCAGCACACAGACATCAAAGGGTGAAAATCCACTGATCACAGAGCTTACAACTGAAGGTAACTTTTTCATGGATGACGGCCATTACTGCTTTGAATATATTGAATCAGAAATATCAGGAATGGAGGGCTCTGTCACCAGACTCATAACAGACGGTGATAAAAAGCTGACCATGAAAAGAAGCGGTGTGCAAGCGTCTGCGTTCCTAGAGTTTCAAGAGGGTGAAAAATCAAAAAGCAGTTATGTTACGGAGTATGGCACTTTCGCGATTGTTTTAAACACAACAAAGGTGATTTGCGGTCTTGACCAATTTGGGAAAGGTAAGATTTTTCTCGAATATAGGATGACCTTTGGAACCGATTCCGAAACAATCAATAAGTTAGAAATAACAACCAGTTAATAGGTGCCGAATTATCGGCATGGAGGTTTGCATGGATGAGAAATATTATGAATCAATACTGAATATTTTGGACTATATTGATGAGGGTATCCAGATAATTGACGAGAAAGGCAGGATCATTTACTATAATAAGTCTGCTCGGATAGTCGATAGCATAGAGGGCAAAACCGCACTGGGAAGACATGTATTGGAGATCTATCCTTCATTGACACATGAAACCAGCACTTTACTGCAGTCAATGGAAACTAGAAGCACCATCATCAACAAGGAGCAGGTATTTATCAACTACAAGGGTGATAAGATATCCACAGTCAACTCCTCATTTCCAATCAAGGCCAATAATAAGATTATTGGGGCGGTAGAGGTATCCAAAAATATTACCCAGGTTAAAGAACTTTCTGAGAAAATTGTCAATCTACAGAGTGAGTTGTACAAGCCCCAGTCTCATGCCAAGGATATTGTCACTGATGCAAAATATACTTTTGTGGATATAATCGGTCAGTCAAAAGAGATGCTAAAACTAAAGACATTGGCTTTCAAAGCCTCTCAAACTGATTCACCAGTCCTAATCGGTGGAAGGACCGGTACCGGAAAAGAGCTTTTCGTTCAAGCAATCCATAACGCCAGCACTAGAAAAAATAAGCCTTTCATCGCACAGAACTGTGCCGCCCTACCGGCAAACCTGCTTGAAAGTATACTGTTTGGTTCTGTCAAGGGAAGCTTCACCGGTGCCGAAAACAGACCTGGATTATTTGAATTGGCTCATGGGGGAACTCTATTTCTGGATGAGATAAACTCCATGCCTCTAGATCTGCAGGCAAAGCTTCTACGAGCCCTTCAAAATCACAATATCAGACGAGTTGGCGCCTCCAATAGAATTGATGTGGACGTTCGGATCATGGCAGCCTTCAATTCAGATATTGAAGATATATTGTCGACGGGACAGCTTCGCAAGGACCTCTTCTATCGACTAAATGTAATATCCATCATTGTGCCTGAATTGAAAGAGAGAAAGGTGGATATTCCTGTTCTCGTGGATTTTTTCATTGAAAAGTACAACAAGGAGAAAAATAAATTTATTAGAAATCTCTCGAGTAATGTTATGGACATATTTATGAACTATGACTGGCCGGGCAATGTACGAGAACTTCAGCATACCATAGAGGGTATTGCCAGTCTGTTTGATGTTGACATCATAAGAGAGGAGCATCTGCCTTTTCAATTTAAATCAGGCAGAAGAAAAAATGACAGCATTTCATTGGATGATATCGGTTCATTGAGCGAGGTTCTTGAAAAAACAGAACAGAAAATAATTAGCGCAGCGCTGGAAAGTACAGAAAATAACATCTCCAAAGCTGCTGAAATACTAAAAATTCCAAGACAAACCCTTCAATACCGAATCAAAAAACTAGGGCTTTAGAATAAATGTTAAATAAACATCATAATGTCTTTACTTAATTGACATGATGGTATCTATTGTATACAATGATTAAAATATGATTCACTAAATAACTGAATAATGGCTCAAAGAGGGGGAAAATGAAACGACTGATAAACACTAATTTTACCTTGTTTGCAACAGGTAGGATGATTTCATTGTTGGGAAGCGGTATTCAAAATGTAGCCATACCATTGTATATATTGAGAACCACAGGTTCAGGTCTGATGATGGGGACGTATGCTTTCGCTCAGCTATTACCTCAAATCTTTCTCATGCCCTTGGGCGGGGTTTTGGGAGATAATTTCAATCGCAAAAAGATTATGATTATGATGGATGTTTTTAGCGGTTTGACATCGTTATTTCTGGCATTTACCATTGTCAACGGTGAATTATCCATACCATTGCTATTCATCTGTCAAATTTTTCTGTCCAGTTTTTTTTCTGTTTTTGACACAGCAACAGCTGCCATGGTTCCCGAAATAGTTGATAAGGACAAGCTATTGAAAGGCAACTCTATAATAGGCAGTATTGACAGTGCGACATTTATTGCGGGTCCTATTATTGGCGCTGCCATATTCGGATTGGCCGGAATCAGGATAGTGTTTATTATAGATGGTATATCATTCCTGGTTTCAGCAATAAGCGAGCTATTTATAGAATATAAGCCACATTTGGAGAAATCAACCAGGCTAAGTTTTGCAAAAACCAAAAAAGATATCATTCAAGGCTTTTCTTTTCTGAAAAAATCAAGAGGCATCAATTATCTCATTACTTTCGCTGCTGT
>JAHRFV010000051.1 GCA_019084435.1 Dethiosulfatibacter sp. | reverse complement strand
TTTTCTGGGGGCATCATTTTTTTGATGATATTGTATTTGAATTCCTGGCTGTATCGGGGCATGTTTTTCCTCCTCTGGGGCTCCTTTTCTTCAACTATACTTTAGGAGGAGGTCTATGACAACTATCCTAACACAGGGGGTAATCGATCAGGAGCAATTTCAGCTAATAGCACAGGTCTATCTAAGTCAGCAGCTTTGATATAATCTTGGTTCATACCTTCGTCACAAAAAAACTTGTGATACCTATTTACATCAATCTCAATAATTTCAAATTTATCACTAAATTTTTCGATGTACTCATTTAACTTGGTGATATGAAACTTAAATATCCCATTTCCAAAATACTCATCCCCTGGTTGTAATTCATGATTCTTTCTATTTGGGATAACGTTCAATTTTCTAACTTTCTTATCATTCATGATTTCACCACTATTCTTTTAAAATTACAGCATTACTATCACTTTCAAAAGCCTTTTCCAAGAGATTATTACCATTTTCTAAAAGTTTAGACCATTCGTCATCAGAGATTTTTTCCATGTGTTCAATTTCAAATCTACTTCTATCAAATACCCAATATTTCATGCTAGGAACTAAGTACCTTAGTAAGGCTAACCACTCAGCATAATTAATAGCAAGAGGATTTCCTGCTCTTAAGTAAACTTTGCCTACATTTGAAGCTGATGCAATTGCGTGTGCACTTAATAACATTGAACGATACTTAGGGTTTAATGAGATATTTGTAACTTTTTCATCACCCTCGGTGAATGTTCTTATCAAGATATACATCCGTAAAATGATTTCAATTGTTGCTGGTGTTGTTGACATGGTCACAAAATGGCGCATATCATACCCATAATGATACATCCACCCCATAAGCTGACCTATTGTAGCAGTTTTACCGTTTTCTCTTTTAAAAGAACCAATATCCAGTAATCTAAACACTGACGCAAACGGAACAGGAATCCCACGTTTCGTTGCGACATCAGATAATAAATGTAGTAATTGCAATACTAAAGCCTCAAGTAATCCTTTGCCTTCTGCAACACCTGTTACAATATTAATCTTCCCATTTTTCATTGTTGTAGAAGATCCTTTAATTATATCTATTATACCAAAAACGAAACCTAAAATCGGGTCATGTCCCGGCGTATCTATACGGTGACTCGAACCACCAGTGTTATCATAAGGTACTTTAGCAGCCTCTTCAAGCCATTTCTGTAACCATTCAGGCAACTCTAAGCTCTGTAACCATTTTGTTAGACTACTTCCTTTTTGTCCTATATATTTTCCACTAGTCATATCTTTAGGTATTGCAACAATCAAATGATCAACTACTGCAGCTAAAAATCCAGCTAACCCCACAAATAAATAATCCCATTGATCCCATTTATATTGCGCCTTGTAGCTTTCCAATTTTATTTTATTTAAATCTGATTCATACAAGAAAGACTCATATGGAGTAAATAGCTCAAGATCATTTTCCAAATTAAAAATCATGCATTTTTTTAGGTAGTGATCCCAATCTGTAAATTCAATCCTAGAATATTCTTTCACTAATTGATTTTGATAAGTTGTATAAATATTAGCAATTTCAGTATCTAAGTTATCTAGGCAGTCCAAGTCATCGCTTGACAACAAATCAATATCCGCTAAAACTTCATCTAATAGTTTTTGAGCATGTTCCACTTCCCGAGAAGTTTCATCGCACCCCTCAAAGCTCTTTTCAACTGATTCTACTCTTGCATGAATAGTAGACAACATATGCTGTTGTGATGTAAAAACCACTTCCAAGTCTTTTAATTCTTTTTCTGAAATCATGCTTGAACCTCACGTTTCTTAGAGTTTTGAATTTGACGTAAATTCTTCAAGACATCTTGCAACTTCTTTATCGCCTCTTTATTTGCTTCAGCATCTCTTGCTTTCACTTCTAATGTTTCTAGCTTATCTAATAGCATGTTAATGGTGTCTTGAAGGTTTTGTATTATCAATTGAGCTCTACGTTCTTTTTGTAATTGATGCTTTTGCTTTTTTCTCTTACCACCAACATCAAACAACTTCGTTAATCCAACAAAAATAGCTGCACCTAGCACTATTGCAACACCAATTCCTGGTATCATTCCAAACCCCAACCCCACAGCTGCTAATCCACTGGTGATTCCAGCGGCACTCAATCCAATTACACTACCACTAAAATACACTGCAGCAACTGGTACTCCCACAGCACCTAGACCAGCAACACCTGATTTTAAAGCATCTGCTGCATATTTATCATCAATTGAATATTCCGGAACAAATTGAACCACCAGTCCGGTCAAATTGAGCCATGATTCCGATTTGGATAGAGCCACCATTCCGATGAGTGAGCCATTCAGAAATATCCTTTATAATGTAGACAGATATCATTATGATGTCAATA
>JAHRFV010000189.1 GCA_019084435.1 Dethiosulfatibacter sp. | reverse complement strand
CCTTTTTCAGTTCTTCTCTCAGACCTTCTATGGTCTTGTTCTGCAATTCAATTGTCTCTTGAAGGGTCTTTATCAGCGTGTTCTCAGTCATTGGAATTTAGCCTTTCTTCTAGTTTAACGTCTATCTCATTATACCATTTACGGGCTACAAAAACAATCAAAAAATGCCTGAAATACTGTATTTTTCAGTAGTTTCAGACATTCAGAGAATCGTTTTTCCCTCTACATTTGAAATGGTTTTCTTCTGGTGAATGGACAGTCCTTCCATCAACCATCGGTACTGCTGCGGGGTCAGTTCCATGACTTCCGTCTCATCCTTTGGCCATTTGAACCTGCCGTCCTCCAGTCTTTTGTACAAAAGAAGGAACCCATCGCCTTCCCACAAGATTGCTTTGATCCTGTCGCTTTTTCTCCCACAGAAGATGAAGAGATTCTTGTCAAAGGGATCAAGCTTGAAGTTCTGCGAGACGATAGCTGACAGGCCATCAATGGATTTTCTCATGTCCGTTCGGCCACAGGCGATGTATATCTTGACGGATCTTCCAAGCTCTGCTAGCATCGGTTGCCAATCATCCTTAACACGTGCTCGAGCACCTTGACATCTGCGCCATTGGTGATTTCAAGGGTGAAGGAACCTGATCTTAGCACTGCGCAGGTGCTGCCGTTTGGGTTTGCCGCTGGCGTTTCTTCCTTGATTTTGACCTGTGCAAACGGCAACTGGGGAACACTATCTGGCTTATTTGCCAGAACGAGTGCCTCATTTCTGATAGTTCTTAACCAGTAGTAATACTGGCTGGGTTTGATTGTGTTTTCCCCGCACCATTCACTGATGCTTTTGCCGCTTCTTCGGCATTCGGTAATCAGCTCTTTCCATTCCATGATTTTTGCCTGATGGTTGACACTTCTCATATCCATATGAAATCCCTCCTGAGACTTTTAAAGTGTTTGCAACACTTGTATTTACTCTAAAAGTGTTGCATGATGTCCTATTGTCTCATGTTCTCAGATGGGATTAAATACATCTTTTATTGTGCGCTTACGAAAAAAAAGCTCCAGTGATATACCAGAGCTTTGATGAACAAACTTATAACACTCAAAAAACAAAAGGAACCGTCCCTTTTGTTTTTTGTTTTAATATTTTAATTCATATACCGATCCAAGAGATTCTTGATTGCTGTGGCTGCCTCTGCAAATCTAAAGGTAGAATCCGGCGATATTGTTGTAGGACTAGTTCCGTTAAAAACACCTGCATTCAATACCTTGGCAACTTCTTCGTAAGCCCAATCGGCTACTCTGTCTCTGTCAACATACCCCAGTATTCTTTCACTGTCTTTGTACTCCAAGCCTATTAAATCCATAGCCCTTGCATACATGGTCATTGCTTCCTGCCTGGTTATAGTATCGTTTGGTTTAAAGGTTCCGTCTGTGTATCCTTCTATGATGCCGTGCTCAACTGACACACTGATGGAATCAGCAAAAGTACTGTTACTATCTACATCACTGAATGTCATCCTGTAATCAGCACCAGATCTATACAAGCCTAAAGCCTTCGCTATATAATCTGCAAACTCTGCTCTAGTAATGTTATCTTCTGGTTTAAAAGTCTCAGGATTAGTAATAACTAATTTCGATACAAGATCACTGACAGCTTCTTGTGACCAATGATTATTCATGTCCAATGCAAAAACTTCTTTTCTGATAGCGGTATAAACTGAGTTGCTCATAGATTTGATAAGTGCATAAGATTTTCCATCTATGACAACTAATTTAGATGGTAAGTGATTGAAGTTACCGTTACTATCAAACACAACCCCTGCAAATGATCGATTGCTATCAAAGCTTTCTTTCAAAGGCACCAGTTTAGTGGTATAACCACCAAAACTATCTATGTTTACCTCACCGTTTTCATATTCAATGATAAGCGAAAATTCTACTGGCTCAGCAACACTATTCATTCCCATTCTTAGAATCGTCTGATTAATCAAACTGATCGTCTCTTCATCTGGAATCGTAATAACAAGGCTTAGGCTTATCGCGTCTTCCAAACTCAACAAATTCAAAGGCAATACATAGCCACCTATTGGGGATAGTACCTCCAGTTCCATATTGTTTCTACCTAATAGATCTGCTGTCTCTTTTGTCATTGAAATCTCAAACATGGCTGTATCTTTATCAGAAGATATTGTTATTCTAGAACCGTTTACATCTTGTATGTCATTAATGATATCTTCCATTTTTTTATTGTCTAAGATTATTTTTGTATAAAGCTCTCCATTGCTTTCATCTTCTATGATTGTGCCAACATCCACTCCATCAGTGCCTTCCATGGTAGCATAAGCCAGTTCATCTTCAACAATCTCAAATGAACCTCCTCCTCCACCCGCTGAGCCTCCAGAAGACCCGCCTCCTGAAAAGTCACCACCTGATGGTGGATTTGGAGCTGGCGCTGGTGAACTGATGTCTGCATAACTTACTGGCATATTTTCCGAATTTAATCTATAATTGCCAGCATCTACACCACCTAATACTATATCTGCTATCTGTACCTCTACATTATTACCAGTAGCAGAAGATAAAAACGCCACGGTTATATCTGCAATATAGACGTCATCTCCTGGCAATACACCTAGAAGACTTAAATAATTTGCTAGTATTTCCGCTGATTTAGTACCGTCATATATCTTATCTGAAACAGTAAAACCACCTTCTAAATCTAAAGCCTTTGGCGCTACTACAAATGTATTGGTGTTAACAATATTAAACTCATAATTCAAAGCTGCTATGTCCAGAGTTGAAATACTTAAATTGTAAACCCCTGTAGGAGCACCAGCCTCATAGTCTGAATCAATGACATACTCGAGTTGGTCTAAATTTTCTACCCCTTCGCCAACAGCAAATCCAATAAAATCCATAAAGTAATCAGGCTCAGCATCTCCATATGTTATATACGGTGACTCAGGCCATCCTGTCAATACTGCAGGACTGATGTTAGCTATAGCCTGTCCAGTTGTGGTAGCCAAGATGTATTTGTTTTTATGCAAGCCTTCTGATAACTCTATATTTGAGAAATTGACCAGCTTGTTTGGCCCTGCATTGCTGTCCACAAATTCTACATCATAAGTAAACTCCAGAACGTCTCCACTATCTCTATTATCACTGAAACTACCTGTTGCAGAATTACTCCCGTCATATGTTTTGCTCTCAGCACTAAAATCAGATAGTATTAAAGGCTCTTGTATATCAGGTTCCAAACTGCTCAGAATTAGTTCAAGTCCACTGTTTAGTTGAACAAGACCGTATCCCTGATGCTGTTGAGGAAGCCCAAGATCCAAAGCAGTACTTGTGATGATCTGTCTTATATCAGCATTGCTCAAGGTTGGATCTGCCGCCCAAAGCACAGCAGCTACTGCAGCTACATGTGGAGAAGCCATAGATGTGCCGCTTTTGTTGCCATAATTGCTATAGCCTACTTTTACCGTTCCGTACCTGTTATCTACTCGAATATCCTGTCCGGTTTGATATGCAACAAAAATTGTCGGAATCCAAGCTTTTTCACGATCTGCTTCTGAAGCATATAGTGTTAAGGTAGCTTCATCAAATATACTATCGCTATCATTCATGATCACCACGCCATCAGCACCTTTAGACATAGCATTGGATACTTTTTCGGAAAAAGTCAACGTACCTCTATCGATTAGTGCAATCCAATTGTCTTCTGGAGCAATGCTTTTTTCATTTAAAATAGTTTCTATTGCTCCTAAGTCTGAAGCTAAACCTATATCTATCAATGGTCCTGATACTTCACCTATGCCTGAACCCTCAACAATCTTCGATATAAATGATAGACTGCTTCCATCCACAGTTAAATTACTATTGAGAGCATCGTCAGGTATAGTACTTAAAATGTTAACACCCGGAGCCATAACTTCAGCTTGGATGCCTGTACTAGAAAAATACGCTCTGCTATTCATCTGATCTGATGCGGTTACTGCCATTACAGAGTCAAATAGAGCCGGGTAGTTTATATTAGCCTCTGTTCCAGCGGCTGTCCCGCTGTTTCCTGCTGCAGCAATTAATAGAATACCTGAATCGTATGCTGCATTGCATAATAACTCCAATGCATAACTGTATTCGTATGTGCCCAAACTCATGTTAATAATATTAATATCATTTTCAATAGCCCATTGAATACCATCCATAATAGTGCTGATACTTCCACTTCCACTGTTGTCTAACACTTTTACTGCATAAAGATCAACAGCTGGCGATACGCCCAACACACCAATAGCATTATTCTGAGCTGAGATGATGCCTGCAACGTGGGTTCCGTGTCCATTTATATCGGTATCCCAATAGCTTTCATCACCTGTAGAATTGTATCCTCCGCTAAGTGTAGGTATGTCTTCATGCCCTTGATCTATCCCGGTATCTAACACAGCTACTCTTATGCCCTGTCCAGATGTAACAGACCAGCTTGGGAAAGGATAGTCTTCCAGTTCATACACCTTTTCTACTCCCCATCCGACTGTCTGAGATGCTGCATACACCGGGTAATCAGGCTCGACAAAAGAAATCCCTGATTGATTCTTCAGGGCTTCTGCAGCGCCTTTAGTCATTTTTACCTTCGATGCATTTATACGCCCATAGTTCTTCTCCACTTTACCGCCATGAGAAGCTATTTCTGCACTTATATCCGTCATACTTCTAACAGTCCCAGTATCAAATCCTACTATATAATCGTACTCTTCTTTATCTTTGTAAGACGATGCAAATGCAGTTGCAGGCATGACCAATCCTGCAAATAACACAAAAGTCAATACTAAAGCTAATAGAGAGAAACTCCTATTATTTGCCATTTTTTCGTCTCCTTTTCTTATTCCCAATATCAGTACCATTCTACTCTATTTTGTTAGTATAAACAATCAATAATGATTATTTTTATCAATATTTTAGTATTCCTTTATTTTAAAAGAACTCTGCAGCTATTAACTGCAGAGTTCTAGTCAAGTGATTTAGCGTATTGGATTAATTGAACCAATAGCCGTAACAAATGTGATATCATAGTTCTCAGTTACATCAGTATTGTCACTATCACTTGTGATATTACCCTCCGGAGTAATTGTCTTATTTTCTCCAAAATTTTCATCGTCAAAAGACTGACTCCAGTTACCTGTGTGTCCATCTGCTAATGAACCAGATGTCAATGTAGGTATTCCAACTGACGAGGAACTGCCGTCTTCATCTTTAACATCAGTAGCTGCAGTTACTTCAATCGCTCTTGGGGTTACCGTTAGGGTGCCGACAACATAAGTGATATTGTAATTACTCAAACCACTTCCCGAAGCATTTGAAGCCACTATATCATATGTGCCTATTGCTGCTCCTGTTGTGGCTCCAATACTTGATAGATCTATCGTGTTTACCGAATCGAATTCTGTTAATCCATGGGTAGTAAACTCTGTGCCATCAAATGACAGAATTTCACCATATACCTTTGTAGCATCATCAGCTGTAATTGTCAAATCAGCCTTTGAGACTGTGACTTCGGCAATACCTTGGAAAGATAAGAAGCTACTATCATCAGGAACAATAAAGCTGATTCTCATAGTTGTTGTACCAAAACCGAATCCACTAAAATTATCCATTATAGTAAACTCACCCTCTACTACCTCTCCGTACACTTCCACCAAACCCTCAGTCGCTATCGCAGCTTGGGATGTGCTCTCACCATATGTTAATGTATAAGACGGCATTGTAACATGTAAAGATGGCTCTGTTGCAAACACGTCATCTTCCCATCTCAGCATAGGTAATCCATTATTATTGGTAAGATCCATAAACCATATGTCTTCGAAATCCCAGAAAATATTATCAGAGATAACTTTAGTATCAATTACTAGCTGATAAGTTAGAGGATTCCTTAATTCCTCGATTGTTCTACCATTGACGCCACGATCTCTGCTTGCAGTTGCTTCAACCTTTCCCTCCATTTCATCTTCACGGTAAAAATTTCCTGCAAAATTAGCATCCCTCTCTTGTCCAAAAATTCCGTATCTATTTAATATAGCTAATGTTGAATCTTCCATGGATGATACAGTAATATTTCCAACATTATAGTTGTTTGTGATTTCCGAACTATCAGCATACCCAACTATTCCACCCACAGCTTCTGCTCCGTAAATGTCACCTTTATTATAGCTGTTTAAAATCTTACCACGATGATCACTCCCTACTAGTCCTCCGACTTTAAAGGCTTCGTATGATACACCGGAAATCTCTACATTGCTCAGTGCCAAGCTCATCCTCATTTCATCGCCAACATTACCTTCGTTGTATGATTCAGATATAGTACCTGTATTATATCCAGCGATTCCACCTAATCCTACCGGGTTATCTCCAGTATTTGAAAACCTTGAATCAATCGGTGCTATTAAGCCACTATTGTAACATCCGTTTATGAAAGATGGGACTTCAGGTAAAGATACTAGACTTTGAACTCCTCCCAAATATTCAGGATCGTATTCCCTACCATTGCTACCTGCTATTCCACCAACATTTTTATGACCTATTATCCAGCCTTCATTCCATGAGTCAGTTATATAGCTTTCATACAAATTAGGAACCTCTGAAAGTATCATAACCGAAGGACTAGCATCACCATTAACTGCATTACTACTTCCGGCAATCCCACCTACGTATTCTTCACCTATTACAAAGCTATCATTGCTGGAATCGACTACCGTACCAGAATCATTAATCCCTACTATACCTCCAACTCTTGAATATCCTAACACGAAACCTTGAGGCCCACTGCCTTTAGTCATATTATTGTCAGAGTCATTGTGAACATTTGTTATTGTGCTTTCCCTACTGTAACCTGCCAAAGCGCCAACATAATGTGCTCCAAAAACCCCACTGTTCTTAATGGTAAGATTCCGTATATCTGCTTGATAAATAATCCCAAACAGACCTGCGGCGTTACTTATATCTGCAGTTTCAGCCGAAGTGACATTCATCTCCCGGTCAACATATAAACCATCTATAACATGATTATCTCCATCAAAGCTACCGGTAAATAATTGGCTCAGAAAATCAGTTTCTTCACCAAAGGCTGTGACAGAACGCGGTTGTATCATAGGTAGACCGATAGGTTCAAATCCATCGACACCTACTACTTCATAGTATCCCTTAGTTTCATAGGTTATTTCAGGCATTACGAGGTCAATCACTTCTTCTTCCGGTACGCCAAGATTAGCTGTCATGACAAAATCGCCATCCAAAACATATCTTATATTATTCAGATGGTGCCAATTTGATATTTCGTGAGCATCTATATCCGCATCAAATCCACCAAATCCTACAGCTACAGCCTCACTTGTTCTAGTTCTGGTATAATCTCCTGTCCCTCTTACTTCGACTTTTATAAATCTGCCAATGTCATCGGCAGTTATTCCATAATCAGAAGTTACTTCTCCTTCAATCTCGACAAATCCAGCATCTGCTGTGTCTGATATGAGCCACTTGTATGCAACAGTTGCGTTACTTGGAGCTACAATAGCTGATATAGTAGAGCCAATAAAATCTGCATCACCACCAATAGAAACAGATCGTACTGAGTCTTTTTTTGGCTCAGTATCTACTTCAGGTAATATGATTCTACTATTATCACCAGAAAGATTAGAATCAGAAAAAACCGCTCTCAATGCGTATACATCTACATTATCAGCCAGTATCTCAATATTACCAAATACACCTTCAAGTATGACATCATCACTGCCGTCAACTATCACTTCACCGATTTCTTCACCAGTTTCATTATATACTCTTACAATCCCGTCAACTCTAGCAATGATAATATTTCGAATATTTGAGTTACCCCTAATAATAATCGTGTCATTACCACCGCCTCTAATTAGCAGCCTTCCAGTTACTTCAACACCATCTAAGGTTACATCTCCATCACCGACTCCATCCCCTATAATGAGGTCTCCGGTCACCGTAACATCCTTAAGCGTAACATCAGGAACATTAATCATAATATTTCCATCAACGACCTCAGTATATTCGCCTGCTACACTAATGTATTGCTTTATCAAATTGTCCATCAGTTGAGCAAATTCTGCCCTTGTGATAGTGGCTTTTGGATTAAGTTTCCCATTGGATCCCTTAACATATCCCGCTTCTATCATGCTAAACACTTCATCTTTAGCCCAGGATGATATTTCTGCTAAATCAGAAAACCCTTCCGGTTCCACATCAGTCAATCCAAGTTTAAGCGCTCTTGCCATGACAATAAATGCCTGCTCTCTTGTAATCGCATCATCCGGTGAAAGCATGTTTTCTGAGCCTTGAAAGGTTTTCATCTGAACAGCTTTAGCCATCTCATCATAATACCAAGCACCAGAAGGTACATCGGTATAGTTTTGAATGTCAGCTTTAACCTCAGCCCCGAAGGCACGATTAATGACAGTTGCCATCTGTGCTCTAGTAAGATTGTCCGTCGGCATAATCTTGCCATCCGCACCATTTAACAGTCCATTGTGAACTGCATTTTGTAAAGCCTCTGTCGACCAATTGTCAGGCATATCACTAAACTCATGCATTGCCGAATAGCCAACCGTTAAAGATGAAGCTATCATTGTGAAAACAATTACTAATGCCAGTATTTTCCTCTTTTTCATTGTTCCTCCCCTTAGTTCTAAAAATTGGTAAAAAAAATGTCTGTTAAAACCTACTAGTAGATTATAACAAACAGCCATTCTTTTTACAATAATAAAGCATAATATTATTCATTAATTGGTGGTTTATAACGTCGGAAAAGATCCTCTACTTCTTTCTTCACAAAAACTGGATCATACTTCCTGAATCTTTGCTCTTCAGCCCATAACTTAAAGTCTTCGTGCTCTTCTTCATCAGGGTCAGATATGATTGCTAGGAAATTCTCATATCCAGACTCTCCGCCTACATCTTCTGGCGGGGTGTCTCCAGATCCATCGACAAATACAGGATGGTTGCAGTCAAAATCCTCTATCGTTCCTTCCACCTCTATATAATGCTGCCAGTTGTCACCAAAGTCATAAGTATATTTGGCATGTTCAAAGGGTATCTCGGATAATCTGACACCATTCTCCCATATCATCTCCAAATCATCAGGATCATTAAAGGCATACTCATCGCTAACAATGTTCAATATCGGTAAATAGCCTTCCTTATGGAAATTGGGGTGGTTGATCATAGATGTATCAACTATGCCCTGGTCTCCATAGATATAATAATGGTGAAGATGATAATCACGCCATACGAAAGCCTTCTGCAACACCTTATGCAGTACAGTATAAGTCGTATTCACCGGAACAATAAATCGCCTCCATACATCAAAATTATCCAGATCCAAAGTCACTTTCATTACAACTGCCTTGCATTTGATGACCGGTTGGCTATATGATTCCTCTAGATTCTTGTGAAGTAGATCGACCGGCACAATATAATCTTTGCTTCCTTTGCTTTCACTGACCAATATTCTACTGATTCGCATGCTTAGAGAAGACTGGATAACTGAATCTTCAATCAACAGATCATAGAATTGATTAACCCAATCTGCCACACGATTAAGTCTGCTAGTAGATGATCTATCTTTGGTTGTTGTATAAGTAATCCCGCCTGCTTCTTGAAAATACGCATTAATAATGTCTTCGTTAAGACATTCATCTTCAAAAACGTCATTAATGGCCCTTAGTATCAACTTATCCATATTTGAAAAATCCTTTTTCTTCAATCCGTACAGCACAATCACATATCTGTTCAAATCATTTAACAAAATCACAGTCTTTCTTCGATTGACTGTCACCACATTAGCATGCCATGAAAACATCAATGATTCCTGATGATCTTCTGTAACCTTTGCATCCAATGTATCCAATAATTTTTTTGTGCACTTAATCAGCATATTCTTCTCCTTCGCTTTCATTCATACTTGTAAGTTCATGATATAATCTTGCTAGATTCCAGAAAGGGGGTTCATGAAAATATGACCCGTAATACCACTCCCAATACACTTGAGAGTTTTTTGACTTACATAAAAGCGCATCCAAGTTATGTCAGTAAAAAGGTGCGTTTCAGCATTATCAAAAGATTCCACAAGCAAATATCCATCGTTAAGTTATGTAGAATTCTTGACGTCTCTAGAAGTGGATTCTACAAATGGTCAAAGCGCATTAAAAAAGAAAGTCAAGACGAGGCAATTCTGAGAATGATCATCAAGATTCAAAACGCCCACAGAGACTCATTAGGTTATCGATTGATGAAAAAAGCACTGGAAATGAAAGGCATCATGATTGGTTACTCTAAAACATACCGAATCATGCATAGGTATGGAAAGCTGTCCAAAGCTTTATATACCAAAAAGAATGTGATCATCAACAAAGCGATTCACATTTACAGAAATCAATTAAAAGGGGATTTCAGCGCTTTTTACAAAAATCTAAAATGGTCCATAGACATCACCAAGATTGACACAGATGAAGGAAGGTATTATCTATACGTTATCATCGACCTATACGACAGATATATCGTCCATTTCAAATTCCACAAATCGCAGAAAACCTATCTGGTAAAAAGAATGATCCAAGAAGCACTTGACTTAGAAAGCATCGATGGCAGCATTCCTATTCTGATACATTCAGATCAAGGTGTGCAATTTTCAAGTCAACAGTATCATCAGTTTGTTAAGAGAAATAATATCAACGCCTCAATGTCTAATAAGGGCACCCCCACAGACAATGCAGTCATTGAGAGCTTTTTCGCTACATTGAAGCTGGAATGTATCTACCGAACCATCATTGAGTCGAAGGAATCCGCCATTGAGATAATTAATGATTTTATTTGTTATTATAACAATGTTAGATTGCAAATGAAAACCGGTAAAACACCTTCTGAAATTAGATTTTCAATTTAATACTCTTGGGATACTTATTAAGGTGTTTTTTTGTTCTTTATTGAATTAATGTTCATTATTAAAAATTGATGAATGTGAAATATTTGAAAATAGACATTGGTATGCTTTAAAAAAGTAGACAGATTTCACACTTTTACAATTCCAGATTATTTGAAACCAACGAAAAAAGGCACATCAACCCAATGAGTGTACCAGTTTTCTTCTAAAAATAGGGGTGTCTACTTTATTCAATGCAGATCAGGCAGGCATTGATTTCAGTCGTTCTTCATAATATTTCTTGTTCTTTATGTAATGCTGATGCTCCATGTACGCTTCTTCATTATCTGTGACGATTCTATTCTCTTTAGGAAGATCAAACTCATAGAGATGATAACCTCCACCTGGATACCCACTTTGGAAATTGGTCACGTTCTGAATGACATCATGAAGTCTTTTATATGTAGCACCAGCAGGGATGATTACCCTTCTCCAAACTAATGGATTTGATTCTTCAAGTTCAATTCTTATTATATATGATTTCATTTCGCCTCCATTATTTGTTGTGTCTATCAATCCAGTTCCCTCTGTTAAAAAACGGACATCTCTGCTACTAAAAATGCCCGTTCTCTTTCACTGCTAATCATGGTGTCAAACTGCTCAACCAGAATCACTACCGATCATGGTGTCAAACTGATCAACCAAAATCACTGCCTGAAAATTAACCGTCACTACCGATCTGAAAAGTTACCATCACAGCACATCTAGGTGTTACCATCACTGCTTATCTGGGATGTCAAACTTATCTGGGATGTCAAGCTGATCATGCCTATCTCGAATATCATCGCCACTACCGATCTTGATACCAGCCTATTTGCCTATTTGCCTATCTGTTTATTCTGTATAGCTGCTCATCTCTCCATCACCCTAATCAACTTGTACACTTGTCCGTGCCTGGCACCTCTCAAATCTCATTTGCACACTTGTCCGTGCCCGGCACCTCTCAAATCTAAGCTTTAGTTGATGTAACCCTTATTAGAGCCTCATATAAGATTCCCAAAATTTACTTATGTGGATGAAAAGTTTCTTGGGGACTTTTGGGGAGTAAGACGACGTGGGATCAAGTCTTATCCATTAATCTCTACTAAACAAATCTCTTGTATAGACCTTGTCCACCACATCTTTGATTTCATCAGAGAGTCTATTTGCTACAATAACATCAGAGATTTTCTTAAACTCATCAAAGTCTTTGATTACTCGTGAATGGTAGAATTCATCTTCATGAAGTGCTGGCTCGAATACCACTACCTCAATACCTTTAGCTTTAATACGCTTCATAACACCCTGGATAGCAGACTGACGGAAGTTGTCAGAATCCATTTTCATGGTAAGTCTATAAATCCCTACAATCTTGGGCTGTCTCTTAATGATCATATCAGCAATATGGTCTTTTCTTGTTCTGTTTGCGTCGACTATTGCAGACATCACGTTTTGAGGTACATCTTGGTAATTGGCTAATAATTGCTTTGTATCTTTTGGCAAGCAGTAACCACCATAACCAAATGATGGGTTATTATAGTGTGTACCTATACGTGGATCGAGTCCTACACCTTCGATAATCTGCTTAGTATCCAACCCCCTCACTTCCGCGTATGAATCTAGTTCATTAAAATAAGCTACACGGAGTGCAAGATAGGTGTTAGCAAATAACTTAATCGCTTCTGCTTCTGTTGCACCTGTATAAAGAATCGGAATATCTTTCTTAATAGCTCCTTGAGCCAAGAGTTCAGCAAACACTTTTGCTCTCTCTGACTGCTCACCAACAACAATTCTCGAAGGATAGAGGTTGTCATAGAGTGCCTTTCCTTCTCTTAAGAATTCTGGCGAGAAGATAATGTTCTCAGTGTCAAACATTTCTCTTACTTTTTCTGTATATCCAACAGGTACTGTTGATTTAACAATCATTACAGCATCTGGATTGATCGATAATACATTTGCAATTACAGCTTCAACAGTTCTTGTGTTGAAGTAGTTCTTCTCTGGATCATAATTTGTTGGTGTTGAAATGATGACATACTCTGCATCTTTATAAGCATGAAAATTATCTGTAGTCGCAATTAAATTTAAATCTTTAGTTGCTAGATACTCCTCAATCTCTGGATCGATGATAGGAGACTTTTTATTGTTGATCATATCAACCTTCTCTTTAATTATATCCAGTGCTATGACCTCATTGTGCTGCGCTAAAAGTATGGCATTAGACAGGCCAACATAACCTGTTCCGGCAATAGTTATTTTCATGATGTACATTCCCCCTTTTCATTTCTGTAAAACCTTACATTTGAAGACTTTCATCTGTATTCATTAGTGGCTTTCTTCATCATCTACCTCTCTTCTCATCAAGAGCTCTACTTCTCTACTTTATAATACTCTTCATACCATTCAACAAACTTCTTGAGGCCATCCTCAATACTCGTAGATGGTTTGAAGTTGATATCTCTTTCTAAATCACTTACATCTGCATAAGTTCTCAGAACATCTCCTGGCTGCATGTCCATATAGACTTTCTCCGCTTCTTTTCCAAGCGCAGATTCTAAAGCATTGATAAATCTCATGAGCTGCACTGGATTGTTATTACCTATGTTATAGATTTTGTAAGGTGCAAAGCTTGTACTTAAATCGTCCTTGCTTTCATCCCAGTCTTTATTAGCAGCAGGTGCTTTACCAATAAGCTTCACGATACCTTCCACGATATCATCAATATAAGTAAAATCTCTTTCCATCTTTCCATGGTTAAACACTTTAATAGGCTTTCCAGCTAAGATATCCTTTGTGAATGAGAAGTAAGCCATGTCCGGTCTTCCATATGGCCCGTAAACCGTAAAGAATCTAAGACCTGTTGTAGGAATACCATACAAATGACTGTAAGTATGAGCCATCAATTCATTCGACTTCTTCGTCGCAGCATAAAGAGACACTGGATGATCCACATTGTGATTTGTAGAGAATGGCGCTACTTTGTTACCACCATAGACAGAGCTAGAAGAAGCATAAAGTAGATGCTCTACTGGATAGTTCCTACATGCCTCTAAGATATTCATAAATCCAGTAAGGTTAGAATCTACATAAGCATAGGGATTCTCAATAGAGTACCGCACTCCTGCTTGAGCAGCTAAGTTTATGACATGAGTAGGCTGATAAGTTTCGAAGATATGATCTACTGCAGCCTTGTCTTTTAGATCTACTTTATGGAAATTGAAGTTGTTGTACTTCCCTAGGATCTCAAGCCTGGACTGCTTAAGGCTTGGATCATAATAGTCATTCAAGTTATCAATTCCTATTATCTGATAGGAATCATCAAGTAATTTCTTTGAAAGGTGAAATCCGATAAAGCCGGCTGCACCTGTTATTAGTATTTTCATTAATTGCACTCCTTCAATTAGCCGTTCAGTATGATAAAAAGACAACCAACTCTTAATCGCCGGTTGCCTTTCCGATTCCTATTTCTTTGATGATGCAACCTCATCTATACTTGAATACATCTTATCATAGTAGTTCGCATAATCACCGGAAATGATATTCTCGATCCACTTGGCATTCTCAAGATTCCACTGAATTGTTTCTTTCATTCCTTGTTCAAACGTATATGCCGGCTCCCAGCCAAGCTCTGTTGTAATCTTTGTGTTATCTATAGCATATCTTCTATCATGACCTGGTCGATCTTTTACATATTTAATCAGACTCTCTGATTTACCAATAGTATTAATAATAAGTTTTACAATCTCAATATTTGCCTTCTCGTTATTTCCACCGATATTATACACTTCTCCATCTCTTCCTTTATGAAGAACAGTATCAATTGCAGAACAATGATCAGAGACATGCAGCCAGTCTCTGACTTGCATTCCATCTCCGTACACAGGAAGGTCTATCTCTTTAAGACAATTGTTGATCATAAGTGGAATTAATTTTTCGGGGAATTGATATGGACCGTAGTTGTTGCTACATCTAGTGATATTTACAGGCATACCAAATGTTTCATTATATGCTCTTACTATCATATCAGCACTCGCTTTTGATGCTGAGTATGGGCTGTTTGGCATAAGTGGCATTGTCTCAACAAACATCCCTGTTTCGCCTAATGCTCCATAAACTTCATCTGTAGAAACCTGCAGAAACTTTACTCCAGGCTTGTACTCTTTGCAATATTTATCATTTGGATTCACTTTCCAATATTTCTTAGCTGTATCTAAGAGCACTTGAGTACCAATAATATTTGTTGTTAAGAATACTTCAGGTTCTTCGATGCTTCTGTCCACATGAGATTCTGCAGCGAAATTTACAACTGATGTGATTTCATTGTTCTTGAAAATTTCTTCAATCTTCTCTCTATCTCTAATATCGACTTTAATGAACTCATAATTTGGATTGCAGTCGATATCGTCTAGATTTTCTAAATTACCCGCATATGTAAGCGCATCAATGTTGATAATCTTATATTCTGGGTACTTTTCAAGCATTAATTTGACAAAGTTACTTCCAATAAATCCGGCTCCGCCTGTTACTAAAATAGTTTTCATTTCTCTAATCCTCCTGGCTTTTTAGTTCTTCGATAAATCTAGTCAATGCATCTTCCCAATGTGGCATTCTATCTAAAACAGCTTTAGTTGTGTTCTCTTTTGATAATCGTGAATTTAAAGGTCTCTTTGCTTTGGTTGGATAATCTTCAGTAGAGATTGGATTCACTTTCATTTCAATCCCAGTTTTCGCGAAGATTGACTTTGCAAATTGATACCAACTGCAGTAACCTTCATTCACACCATGATAAGTTCCGTAACTATTGGTCTGAACTAATTTCACAATGAGTTCTGCTAAATCTTTTGTATACGTAGGTACTCCTATCTGATCATCTACCACATTAATTTCATTCCTCGATTCAGCCAGTTTCAACATCGTCTTCACAAAATTATTTCCATTTAAACCATACACCCAAGATGTTCTAACTACGAAATGTTTGTCAATCAATTCCCTGACGATTTTCTCACCTTGTTCTTTTGTGTATCCATAATAATTGATAGGGCTTGTTTCTTTCTCTTCGGAATGTGACTCTTGTCCTAAACCATCAAAGACATAATCTGTACTTAAATAAACTACTTTTGCATTAATCTCTTTAGCGGCTTCGGCTATGGCTCGTGTCCCATCCACATTAACTAAGTAACATAAATCTTTCTCATCTTCAGCTTTATCAACCGCTGTATATGCAGCACAGTGAATGATTACATCTGGTTTCACATTCATAATATAAGTTTTAACTTGATCTCTGTTTGTAAGATCGAACTCTTCTCTCCCAGGAGCAACGACATCAAATTTCTTATCCTTTAATTGCAAAAATACATCATGACCAAGTTGTCCATTTACACCGGTAACCATAAACTTTAAGCTAAAATCCACATCACTTTCCTTTAGTAATGGCGCACTCAAATCTTTTTCTGAAAGTATTGGATCTTCAATTCCCCATTCTACTCCAATTTCCGGATCATCAAATCGAATACTTCTGTCACACTCTGGTGCATAATATTCATCAACTTTGTATTGAACTTCTACATTATCTGTTAATGTTAAAAACCCGTGTGCAAACCCTTTTGGAACTAACATCTGTCTTTTATTTTCTTCAGTTAACTCAACAGAAATCCACTTTTTATATGTAGGTGAACCTCTTCTTAAATCAACAGCAACATCTAAAATCTTTCCTTTTGTACATCTAATGAGCTTTGTTTGAGATTTATGGTCAGTTTGAAAATGCAGCCCTCTTAGCGTACCCTTTTGTGCAGACATTGAATGATTATCTTGTACAAAGTCAATATCAATTTGGTTTTCTTTAAACATTCTTTTTGAATACGTTTCAGTAAACCATCCTCTGTTATCGCCAAAAACTCTAGGTTCAATTATTAAAACATCTTCTATATCAGTTTTCGTAATATTCATTGAATAACCTCACTTAATATCTAATTTTACCTTCCGCAACCTTTTTCAGATGTTCCCCATATGGAGACTTTCCATATTTATCTGCTGAAGCCCTTAGTGTCTTATTATCAATCCACTGATTGTGATATGCAATTTCTTCTAGTGCAGAAATTTTAATACTTTGTCTTTTCTCAATCATTTGTACAAATTCAGCAGCTTCGACTAAACTGTCCATAGTACCAGTATCAAGCCACGCATAACCTCTACCTAGTAATTTTACATTAAGAGTTCCATCTTCCAAATACATTCGATTTAAATCGGTGATTTCAAGTTCTCCTCTGTGAGACGGTTTAACTTTTTTAGCAAATTCAACTACTCTGTTATCATAAAAATAAAGACCTGTAATACAATAATTTGATTTTGGATTTTGTGGTTTTTCCTCTACAGAGATTACCTTTCCATCTTCGTTGAATTCTACTATTCCAAATCGTTCAGGATCATTAACGTAATATCCAAATATTGTGGCCTTTCCATTTTGAGCATTTGCTGCAGCTTCTCTTAAGATTGGAGTAAATCCATTACCATAATAAATGTTATCTCCCAGAATCATGGCCACATCATCATTGCCAATAAAATCTTCTCCGATAATAAATGCCTGGGCTAAACCATCTGGGGATGGTTGTTCAGCATAAGATAGATTGATTCCAAACTCACTACCATCTCCTAATAATTTTTCAAAGTTAGGCAAGTCTACAGGTGTTGAAATTATGAGGATATCTCTAATCCCTGCCAACATAAGCACTGATAGTGGATAGTAAATCATTGGTTTGTCATAAACAGGTAGCAACTGCTTACTAGTGACCATCGTTAATGGGTAAAGTCTTGTTCCAGATCCTCCTGCTAAAATAATACCTTTCATTTTTAGCCTCCTCTAATTGTATTTTTTATAGTTCCATAATCGACATATAAGACTTCTCCAGCGATTGAGCTTGAACTTTAACTTAATAAAAATAAACCGACTTAACAACACTACTTGAATTAGTTTATTTTTTAGATAAGTATGCTTTCAGATTCTATCCTTTTGACTTTCAGATAAAGTTTCACTCATCCCTGCTCCATAAAGCATGGGGTAACACAATTTGATCCAATTCTAACCTCACCCCATTCTCTTGCAACAGTCTTGGAAAAAGGCTCTAACACACCTTTAGTCGTAGCATACATACTCAACCCTTTATAACCTGTATTAGTACAAATGTATGTAATATGCACAATTGCTCCTTTTTCTTTGTTTAGCAACATATCTCTAATAACGTGTTTAATTAGCATCACCAGAAACATTACCTGCATGCGTCCCAAGACTAGTACCCATGAGTCTTCATGAATAATTCAAGTTTAATTATTTTTATTTTTCATATTAACCCTTTCTCATAAAACGTTTTTATTCACTACTCTTTTATACATTTCGACAGTAATATTTGCAATAGACCAGAACTCTGCTATTTTAAAAACTAAAGATAAAATAATATAAACTACAACGCCTATGGCGATTGAAATTGTGAGATTAATCAAACTATGAAATGGCAATAATATTGTAAAAATGTAAACCACTATTCCCATGATTAAAGAACTCAATAAGTGTACAAACAAGTCTTTTATTTGCTCTAACGTAGAATAACCAATATATTGTTCTGAATAATATGAATTTGTAATCAAGGCTATCAAAGACAACAATACAATCATACCTAACAATCCATTTATTCCTAAATTTAATACCATAGATAAGGATATTAGGCATGCACCAATAGCCATATTTATTACATCGATTTTCAAAAACAAATCTGATCGGCCTACAACCTGCAAAACATTCAAATTAAGTGCACTATGGGGAAAAACTATTGCTGACAAACATAGCACTCTAAAAAATGGAATCATCGGAATCCATTTTTGACCGAATAACAATGTTATCAAAGGCTCAGAAACAGCCATCATTCCAAAAAAAATCGGAAAAGTTAGATAACTGACATGCCTAATAATCTTTTTAAATCCATTTGAAAATCTTTCCTTATCATCTTGTAAGCTACTAAGAAGTGGATAGCCTACCTTTGATACAGTACCTAAAACCGACATCGAAACCATATCCTTTAGGCTTTTTGATTTAGTATAATACCCTAATACATCCGCTGAGTACGTTTTTCCTATAATCATATTATAAACATTGTGATATAGTGTGGCTAATAACCCTGTAATCAACATTTTATATCCAAAGTTAAAAAATCTCTTAAATGCCCTTGTATCAAAAACTAAAAGTGGTGTCCACCTGTTTGAAAGCATTAAAAGAAAAGACACTATAATCGACCTAAACAGGCCCATTATTACAAGTGCCCAAACACCTTTTTCTATGAATGCTAAATAAATACCTACTATGCTAGATAAAACAGCGGAAATGATATCAATTTTAGTTTGCAATTTGAAGTTTAACTCTTTTGTCAACCTAGTTCTCTGTATGTTTCCAAAAGCTCCTACTATGATTCCTAATCCCACTACACGAATTATTGGTACTAATAACGGTTCATTAAAGAATCTACTTACCATACCTGCTATTAAGAATAATAATATATACACCACTAAAGAGACTGCTAAATTATAATAAAAAACAGTTGAGTATTCTTCGTTTGTAACATCTTTTTCCCTTATCAATGCAGTAGTCATGCCACTATCTACAAAGATTCCAGATACAGCTATAAACACGGTTACCATACCAAGAAGTCCATAGTCAGAGGGCTCTAGCAATCTAGCCAAAATCATGCCAACGATAAATGTAATCCCATTATTAGCGAAAAGCCCGATAAAACTATGAAACATCCCGGATATTGCTTTATTTTTAATGATACTGTCACTCAATATATTCACCTACAATATTATGTTCTCTTAAAAACCTCTCACAATAATTTAAATCCAATTCAAATATATCCCCAGAGATCTTTCTACCTTTTTTTATAATCTTCGCATCCAAATATAATGAATTTATCCCCAAGTAATTCGCAATGGTAGAATATACATTAAAATTATACTCTTTTGGAATTATTGATACAAAAGTTGTTCCAGGCCGACAATAAATGATATTAGTAAGTGCAGCTCCAGTTGTCCCAGCTACAATACCCGCATTAGCGAAAAGTTCTACTTGTTCTTTTAATGAAAGCTCTTCTGGATATACAACCTTGAAACCATAACTTTTAAAAAGGGATGCTACATCAGTCTCATTACTTAACCTTTGTAAAAAACTTGACTTTCTAGATATAAAAAGCTTTAGATTTTGCTCAGAAGGAAAAGTAACTTTATTGCTCTTCATGACTTTATTTCTTAAGTATACAATACATTCTTTTGAAACTCTACAGTCTTCATTCGTTAATCCCGAACTGCTTTTAACATTTATTGGCATCCAAGAGACATCCGAAATATAGACCATTTCGACAACTTCGTATTTTGTGTTTTTCTTCAATGGTATAATTTCCCTTCTCGATTCGTTCAAAGAATGTACTAACGCTTTAAACTGAGGGATTGCTAAGGCTACGTCATCAACAATTATAGGGTAATTATCTAAACTCTCATTTTCATCAATGTATTTGAACTTGCTCATCAATTCAATAGTGAGATGGTAATAGTTAAAAGATCCAAATCCAATCAAAAAAATCCCTTTTTCTAATTTTACGTTTTCAGTCTCATGTGATTTAACCGCAACTTCTCCTTTATTGCTTATACTCACTATAGAGCCAAACCTTAAATCGAATCGATTATCCGTGTCCATATCAAACATATCATATAAAGCCCACTTTTCTTTAAGGATAAAACTACTTCCTCCAATAACATACACACTTGTTAATTTGACGGTATAAATTTGTGGAGACTTAAAAGATGCTATCTGGGATTCATCACTGTTATCATAATATTTAGGTATAAAAACATCTCTGGATTTTTCTTCTTCCAATACGTCCAACTTCAAATGGTTAATTTTACAATATTCTTTTAATGATTGCTTATTATATAGTTCTACTCTAGCTTTTTCATATAATATAGATCGAAGTCTATGAAATCCAATACATAAACTATGGTTATCTCGGATTATACCATAGACAACACTATAGATTCGAATGGCTATCTTATATAATTTATTCCTTTTTTTGATTGATTGGACTATTTTATGCATTCTCGTATTCTCCCTCTATATTAGTAAAATTGTCACAACAAACATCTTTGAGAAATACACCAAGATATTTAGAATATAAAAACTTCTTACACTACGTATCCTGGCGCCAATCAATAATGACCTTTGTCAATTTTAGTCAGAATATTTACTCTTCAGTATAGATCCTATCATAACAATTAGATTATCCTCTTAAATAACGTTTTCAATCCATTTAGTATCATCTAAGAACAACTGAATCAACTCCTGTATTACCAGCACAAATGTTCGTACTTGTTCCTAGCCAAGTTCAGTTGCAATCTTATTTCTTCTCGTTTAGATGGTTTTAAATTCTTAGCTCTCCCACCACAGAATTGTAATAGTAATAAAGTCCTGAAATGGTATCGTTTAATTTAGATTTTCTAGTTTTTCTTCTAAAGATACAACACTATTGTACTTTTCAAATTCAATAACTGCAAACTCCCTAGGATCATTTACATAGTATCCAAAAATAACTGCACCGTCTTCAACCTTTGATGCTGAATCAAGTCTCGGAACAAAGCCCTGCCCGTAAAAAATATTATCTACTAATATTAGACATACGCTATCATCACCAATAAACTTTTCTCCAACTATAAAGGCATCTGCTAACCCTCTTGGCCTTTCCTGGATTTTGTGCTCAAATTTCATTCCTAAGTCAGTACCATCAACTAATAGATTACGATAAAAATCTATATACTCCGGATTAGTTATAGTAAGAACCTCTTTATCTTTGATAGCATTAGTACGCTTAATGGGTAGTAAATCATAGGTTTGTCATATATTGATAGTAACTGTTTGCTTATACCCTTCGTAGTTGGATAAAGTCTAGACCCGCTTCCGCCTTATAAAATAATACCTTTCATCTATATCCCTCCTACTTTGGTGCCTTTACCAAGGCAAAGCCTTCAAGCACGGTTTCATTTTTTTGATTTATACATATAGTTTCTAGCTTTACTTTATTTTTCTCTTTGTTTAAATCCACGATCTTCACTATGGCCGCTATAGTGTCGCCAATCAATACAGGTTTTAAAAATTTAGTATCCTGTGATAAATATATAGTTCCAGGGCCTGGAAGCTTTGTCCCCAATACAGTCGAAATCAAACTTGCTGTAAGCATTCCATGAGCAATTCTAGTTTTAAATACACTTTCTCTGGCATATTCTTCGTTTATATGAGCAGGATTAAAATCACCAGTAATGCCTGCAAATAAATACACATCACTTTCAGATATTGTTTTTACAAACATCTCTGAGTCGCCTACTTTTAATTCTTCTATCTTCTTTCCAGTCACGAGAAACACTCCTTCTATTTATTACTAACATCTCTAATAATTTTCGCCGGCTGACCCATTACAACCTTCCCTACAGGTACATCCTTCGTTACAAGTGCACCCGCTCCTACAATACTACCTTCACCCACTCGCACACCTGGCAAAATATTCGCTCCTGCACCAATCAAAACATTATCTTCAATTATGGGGCCGGTTATCATGTCATCGCTATACCCTTTTGTACCTATGTTATTGTCATTAGTAGTTGCGACAAGCACACTGATAAAAACATTATTCCCAATAATCATATTGCCTGTAATGTGAGTATTATCCATTATTTTTGTCATGTTTCCAATTTTCGTGTTATAGTTTACACTTACGAGTCTGGAAATAATGCATTTATCACCAATTTCACATTGTTCCCTTATTGTTGCACCATCCCCAATTAATGTGTTTTTACCAATCTTAACATCTGTATAAATAACACAATTTGGTGAGATAACTGTTCCATTGCCTATAATTACAGTTTTATATTCAGAATCCGTCTTTCTAGATGTTGCGCCAGCACCTTTAGGAATTCTTCCTACGACAGAGCCTTCCATTATTTCAACGTTGTCTTCTATAACAACACCCTTATGAATCACCGCAAAATCTTTTATCGTAACATTATTCCCAATTGTTACGCCCTCATAAATAACTGCATTTTTAGATATCATTTTCTTTCCCTCCGTATTATTTTCGGTAATCCTTTATCAAATACCGATATAGTTTCAATGAAATTAATGTTTTTAGATATACTGTTCCGACATATTAGTTTTTTCTGTTACGATTGCAAAATGTATATTAATTTTATCGTTACAGCTATTTATAATAAAATCTATTTTTTACCTTTGGATAAGTTTCTACCAATAATCGACGACTCATATCTTCTGAGTCACTCATCTATTCATACGTATAATAAATATCAGATAAGTGTAATTCCCTTAATCTAGACATAAAAATCTCTCTCTTTTAATCACTTATAATCGTTTATTATATCTATAACATAATTTATCTCGAGTTGAGTCATTCCTTCATAAAGTGGCAAACTAATTATGATATTTGAGTACCCCTCTGTGATTGGATAATCGCCTTTTCCATAATTCAAATAACTATAAGCTTTAGAGAGATGCGGCGGTATGGGATAATGAATTTGTGTCACTATTCCGCTATCAATAAGATATTTTTGAAATTTTTCTTGTTCATCTACTT
>JAHRFV010000182.1 GCA_019084435.1 Dethiosulfatibacter sp. | reverse complement strand
GTATTTTTTACACATATGAACTAGATAAGAGTCTTATCGCTGGTGCTCGTATAGAAGGTGAAACTATTTTGTTGGAAGATTCTATTTCTCAAAGGCTACGTGCTGTAGAGCAATTACACTGAGGATAGGGCATGGAAATAAAGAGTACCGACTTAGTATCAATTTTTGAAAAATCATTACGAGAACTTGATGCTGGTGAAAAAGAGCATGAGCTTGAAGAGACAGGAAGAGTTGTTCAAGTAGGTGATGCAAGTTGTCGGATAAGTGGTCTAGCAAAAGCCGTATATGGGGAGCTTTTGCAGTTTGAAGGTGGAAATCCGGTCATCGAAGATGGACAAGGAGGGTACTCCGGTGTGGCGGCTGTAATCGATAAGGATCTAGCTGCTGAAAGATTGGCAGAGGCAATAAATGCAGATATACTTCTAATACTCACAGAGGTTGAAAAGGTAGCCATTAACTTCAACAAGCCTGATCAGAAAAACCTGTCTGAAATCAGTTGCGATGAAGCCAAAAAGTACATGGCTGAAGGGCATTTTGCTCCTGGAAGCATGCTTCCCAAGGTCAAGGCTGCAGTCATGTTTGCAGAGTCGAAGCCTGGCAGAAAATCTATTATAACTTCCCTTTACTCTGCCAATGAGGCACTTAAAGGCGAGAGTGGAACGTTAATCAAGAATTGATCCTACAAAAAAATAATCAAGGCGGAGAATCAGATCTCCGCCTTATTTTTTAATAAAACCCTTTTTATCTCAATATTTCCAATGCCTTCTGCAACTGCAAATCTACTGTGTCATCGTGCTGATAGTCATCCAGTGCTTTCATCAGTGCATCCTGAGTGGTGAAATCCAAGACGCCGTATGGATAAAGTCCTGAATCTCTCTGGAAATCCGTCACCATGGTTTTCAGGTTGTCGTCAAAAACACCATCCGGTTCATAAACAGCATAACCCAATATATCAAGAATTGTTTCAGCAGCCAATACATCCAATCCTACTGTTCCTACAGATGGCTTTCTTGCTTTATTGAATTCTGGAATCGTAGAGGTATCTATTTCTTCAACGCGAATCCTGTTCTCAACAATGATATCCGGTGTAATTCCAATATCCTGGACCTTATTCTTGCCAGCCGTAAAATATTCTGCAGTAGTCAGTTTAATTGCACTACCATTCAATAACGGATATAGGGTTTGGACAACCCCTTTGCCATAAGTTTTGGTTCCTATTAGAACCCCAGCCTCCCTATCCTGAACAGCACCTGCAAATATTTCAGAGGCACTTGCACT
>JAHRFV010000307.1 GCA_019084435.1 Dethiosulfatibacter sp. | reverse complement strand
TTCAGAGTAAATTTTGGGTTCGGAAGCTTAAATTATATCTCAAAAAAGGGGGTCATTGTTATTTTTGTTAAAAAAAGAGTGAAACCCTTGAAAATAAAAGGATTTAAAATAAAAAACGAGTGTCTTAGTTGACACTACGAATAAAATCTGGAGGATAGTATTATGAAAATTATACTAATCGTGTCTGAAACTGATCTCTTCGAGATTGCTGTTTGGCGGCAACGAGTCTAGGGCAGACGGTTCAGTCGCTTGTTATTGAATTTAGGGGTGAAATAACTTATAATTGATATATATGGTTAATCAATGTTCAATCATATAATGAAGAGGAGAAAACATGAATGAAAAAGAGTTCTTAGCAAAAATAGGAATCATAAATGTTGGAACCATTTATAAAAACCTACCTCCTGCTCGATTGGTTGAAATAGCACTCAAAAATAAAGAGGGTGTGTTGGCTTCAAATGGAGCCTTGACAGTCCAGACCCGAAAGTACACCGGACGATCTCCTTTGGATCGATTCATTATTGATACACCATCTATTCATAACGAAATAGACTGGGGACAAACCAATCAACCAATGAACGAAACAGATTTTCAACATGTTTTTTATAGACTGGCAGCTTATCTGGAAGAAAGAGATTTATTCATCTTTGACGGATTTGCTGGTACAGATAAAGACTCACAGATTCCTATGAGGGTTATCAATCAGTTTGCATGGCAAAATCTTTTTATTCATCAAATGCTTCTTAGACCTGAAGTTGATGAGTTGATGGATTTCGAGCCTGAATTTACAGTAATATGCGCTCCGGGATTTAACGCTTTCAAAGAAGCGGATCATACTCATTCTGAGGCATTTGTTCTTCTGAATTTAGAGAAGAAAATGATCATCATAGGGGGCACATACTATGCGGGTGAGTTAAAAAAATCGGTATTCACAGCGATGAACTTTTTTCTTCCTCTGAAAGGGATTTGTCCCATGCATTGTTCGGCCAACATTGGTGAAGATGGTAAGACAGCACTATTTTTTGGACTTTCGGGCACAGGTAAGACAACATTGTCAGCTGATCCAGAAAGAAGACTGATAGGTGATGACGAACACGGATGGTCTGATAACGGCATATTTAATTTCGAAGGTGGTTGTTATGCTAAATGCATCAACCTTTCACAAAAACATGAGCCCCAGATATGGGATGCGATTCGATTTGGAAGTGTGTTGGAGAATGTGATGCTGGATAAAGTGACCAGATCACCGGACTATGACTCTGACTTCATGACTGAGAATACAAGAGCCGCTTATCCTGTTGATTATATTCCAAATGCAGTAATACCTGGTATCGGTGGACATCCAAATACAATAATATTTTTGACAGCAGACGCTTTTGGCATAATGCCACCTGTAGCCAAGCTGACAACTGAACAAGCCATCTACCATTTTTTGTCAGGATACACCAGTAAACTGGCTGGTACAGAGAGAGGCATAACCAAACCTCAGGCTACTTTTTCGACTGGATTCGGAGAACCTTTCTTGCCAAGGCATCCTTTGGTATATGCTAATTTGTTGATGGAAAGAATCAATAGACACAATGTGCAAGTCTATCTGGTCAATACCGGTTGGACTGGTGGTGCTTATGGCACAGGCCAGAGAATAAGCCTTCCTGTTACTAGGGCAATCGTTAAGGCGGCAATTAATGGTGATTTGATGAAGGTTGACTACAAGACAGATCCAATATTTGGTTTTGAAGTTCCTGAGAGTTGTCCAGGCATACCGATTGAGATTTTAAACCCCAGAAATACCTGGCATAATAAAGAAGCCTACGATGAAACATCTAGGAGTTTGGCTGAAAAATTCATAAGCAATTTTAAAAAATTTAAAGATATTGAACCAGGCATAGTAAAAGCTGGTCCGATTATATAATTAAGAAATACAGTTCAATTAAACGAAAGGATGTTATTATGAAAATCATACCCAAAAACCATTTTGTTTATGCCATGTCTAAAGACAATGTAGCTGTGGAACGTGTTGCTGACGGAGAAGTGTTTGCTTTTGACACAATGGATGCCTTCAGCAATCAGATTGTGTCTGAAACCGACCTCTTTGAGAGTGCGGATTGGTCAACGGTCAACCCGGCAACAGGCCCGGTTTATATTGATGGTGCAAAACCCGGTGATGTTATAGTTGTTGATATACTGGATATTGAGGTTGGCGAAACCGGTGTCATGGTAGCGGTTCCGAACATGGGTGCAGTGGGACATATGGTTGACCGTTCAGAATCAAAAATTATTGAGATTAAGAATGGGTTCGCTTTATTTAATGAAAATATAGCGCTTCCATTAGATCCGATGATCGGTGTTATCGGTGTAGCGCCAGCAGGAGATCCGGTACCGAATGGAACTCCCGATTGTCATGGGGGGAACATGGATACCAAGGTCATCAGGAAAGGCAATCGAGTTTATCTACCGGTCAACGTTGATGGCGGATTGTTGGCTTTGGGTGATCTGCACGCGGTCATGTCTGACGGAGAGGTCGGCATTTGTGGTGTTGAAGTTGGCGGTAGAGTCACAGTTAAAGTCCATATCCTTAAGGATAAGAAACTTGAAACTCCTGTTGTCGAATCAAAAGACCACTGGTATGTGATTGGCAGCGGAGATGATTTGGATAGTGCAGTGAAATTCACTTTGGATCAGACCCATATATTTCTAAGCTCAAGATTAGATTTGCCGACAAACGATATCTGTATGCTTATGAGCCTGATTTGCGATTTGCAGATCAGTCAAATAGTAGATCCGAAAATAACCTGCCGTATGGCGATACAAAAAACACCATTAGCACAGTACAATTTGTCATTTTAAACAAGAAAAAAAAGATGCGACCGATAGTTATTGAAACTGTCAGTCGCATTTTTTGTGGTTCTATAATAAATGTTGGGGTGGTAAAACATTCCAACATCTTTTTTTACAAAAAAAGTAGAGCAAAAGACTAAAACCAGTTAGAATAAAATCACCACAATCCATTCAAGGAGGTTTTAGCAATGCTCTACTACCATCA
>JAHRFV010000147.1 GCA_019084435.1 Dethiosulfatibacter sp. | reverse complement strand
CAAGGGCAGATAAGGCATTGATAGAAATCTGTAAAATAGATGGATTGTAGATAGGCGTAGGTGATCCACTAGGAGCAGAAGCAACTCATGGAATCTTCGCAAGCATGGGCGGTGTGCGTACAGCCGGAGATCTGGTTATGCGCTTGCAGCTAGCCAAAAAGATGAAAATCAACGAGGCAAAAGCATATGTGGCGGAGAAGCTTGGTGTGAACCTAGAAGAATTGTGTGACGTGGTTACGATGTCTGAAAAAAGAGAAGAAATGGGCCTTGGGCTAGCTCACGTAGAGCCATGCGCAGAAGCTAACGCAGGAATGGCAGCCAAATTTCAGATAGCGAAAGCACTAGACATCAAAATCAATTCAGTAGAAAGATTTAAGGAAAGAGCCGGTCTGTCCGATGACTAACAGTGCTAGGACTCCCACTTTTTTAGTGGGAGATACGCACTGTAGAGTCCCTGGATAACGGTTTCTAAGGTTCAGATGGCGTATGAAACGCCAACTGAACCCAAGAACCCTGTTGATAATATCCTTGCAAGGAGTAAGGATATTTGAACGCAACTTAATTAAATCCGATACGTATATCTAAAAATAAGCTGACAGTGTTGGAACCGAGATTTTTACTGTCAGCTTTTTGATGCTTTGTATTGTACATCCGTTAGATGACTGGACATGCAGTATCGCATTAGATATAATTAACACTAAACAATGAAGATAAAAGGGGCTTGTATGATTAAACTGATTCTACTTACCGGATTTCTTGGATCTGGAAAAACCACAATGTTAAATGCGCTTCTAAATAATTATGAGAATAAAAGAGTGGGTGTTATTGTCAATGAATTTGGCAAAGTCAATATTGACGCTGTTCTGACAAATCGCGATGGGGTTGAAATGGCTGAACTGTCAAATGGCTCAATATTTTGCGCCTGCCTTAAAGATAGCTTCCTGAAAAGCCTTGTCAGCATGACAAAATATGATATTGATTACATTTTTGTGGAAGCGTCAGGATTGGCAGATCCTGCCAACATGACTGAGATACTATCTGTCATATCCGGACAGACAGATAAGGTAATAGACTATATAGGTTCGGTGTGTATAATTGACGCTGAAAACCACATTGAACTCTTTGATGTGTTCCCAGCACTTCAGAGGCAGATAGAATACAGTAATGCATTGATTATCAATAAAAGTGATCTGGTGGACCAAAATCGGATTGTAGAGTTAAGCAAACATTTGATGTCTATCAATCCCACTGCCTATCAGTATGTGACTTCTTATTGCAGACTTGATTTGGTAGAATTGATAGATTTATTGTCACCTGTTTCACAGTCGGCCAAAAGCAGCTCAAACACAGTTGAGAACAGACCGATGGTTATTACATTGACATTTATGGATTCGGTGCAAGAAACCGGATTAAATCGCTTTTTAGAAGAAGTCACACCCCATACCTTTAGAATTAAAGGATTCGTAACAACTGAAAAAGGACTGCGTGAAATAAGTGCAGTTAGAGATAGATTTATAGTTAGACCGTTTGAAGGAAGAGTAGACTACCGTAACATCGTGCTGATATCATCAGTTGGCATAAAACTAATGTCGCTTGTAACCGAAGCAAACAGAAAATACTTAAATGGAAAGATCTCCATATAATCAAATCAATAGGTGGTGAGATTAATGCCTGAAAAGATGACCGAAACGCAAATTACGAGGCTTGTCGAACTAAATGTAGATAAAGACGACCTGAACCGATACTTTGACACGACAACAGAGAGAGATGCCTTTTATCGTAAGAAAGAAAAATATTATGCTGACATCAACAGACAAGGCATCGTAAATTGTCTCAATGACAAACATGAAGTCACACTAGTTACAGTCCAGAATCAATTATCTGAATGGTTGACAAAAAACAAGCAATTCACTCAGGTGGTGACACCTGCTTTCATAACAAAAGAAATGCTGTCAAAAATGACGATCACACCCGAACACCCTCTCTTCAATCAAGTGTTTTGGTTGGATGCGAAAAAATGTTTGAGACCTATGCTAGCCCCCAATCTTTATGAACTGATGAGGGATCTGAAACGGGCAGTTAAACACCCTGTAAAGATTTTTGAAGTAGGATCATGCTTTCGTAAAGAAAGTCAAGGAGCTGAGCATCTTAATGAATTCACAATGCTAAATCTGGTACAATTTGGTGGCATTGATGAGGGAACTCAGATGGATATTCTCAGACAAATGGCATCAGAAGCTATGGAATTTCTAAGAATAAAAGATTATGAACTTATTATGGAGAGCTCAGAAGTCTATAATGAGACATTAGATATTGTAGTCGATGGTATAGAAGTGGCGTCCTGTTCATTCGGACCCCATAGTCTTGATGAGAGATGGGGCGTTTTTGATGCCTGGATTGGAATGGGATTTGGCATAGAAAGACTGGCCATGGTGATGAATGGTTATAACAATATTAAACGAGTAGGTAGAAGCCTGACATATTTTGATGGTGCTAGACTAACAGTTTGATCAGGAGAGATGAACAGATGAATCTGGATGCTATAAAAAAGAGGGCAAAGAATGCAATAGTAGAAGCAGATGAAACAGAGGCTTTCAGAATAACGGACCAGGTATTGATTCTAGCTGATAAAATGACATTGGATGCTTTGCTGAATGGTTTTGGAGAAGGCAATCAGATTGTTGGCGAGGCTTTTGACAAGGGAGAAATTTCCTTACCTGAACTGATATATTCGAGTGAATTGATGAAGAATGCTCTGGCTCGAGTTTTTAAAAAGGTAGATGCGAGAGAAATAGAGACTCTTGGCACAGTTCTCATAGCAACTGTGGAAGGTGATATTCATGATATTGGAAAAAGCATTGTGGCTACCGGCTTGAAGCTGGCAGGATTTAAGGTGATTGATCTAGGAAGAGATGTGTCTGTTGCCACGATCATTAATCAAGCGGAAGAACACGATGTGGATATTATTGCTACGAGTGCCCTGCTGACAACAACATTGGGAGAACAGAAAAAACTTGAATTTGCCTTAAGAGACTGTAGAATCAGAGAAAAGTATAAAACAATGGTTGGAGGAGCGCCATGCACAGCAAGATGGGCTAAGAAGATAGGAGCAGATGTTTATTGCGGCGATGTATCGGATGCTATAAAAAAAGCCAAGGAGCTAATGAAAAATGGCAAGTGAAAAAAAACGCTATTATCGAAAACATGTTGAGCTCTATCCTTTAATCAATAAAATGAAGCTCTGGCCATCACGGAAAGGAATTCTCCATGGGGTCAAAGAGGTTAAATTGCGTGGCGATTACATTGAAATCACAACTCATTGCGATGAGTTTTTTAGAATCTACAATTCCAAAACATCCAGGGCAGCCCGTTGGATAAGAAACAAGTGGGCCGGTCAATCATGCAAGATTTGTAAGGTTCCACAATGGAAATTGGACAAATACTCAAAAACATTTTTCTCGCAGCATTACGGAACAGAATTAATCGACAGCAATCCTGAATTGAACGAACAAAACCCGAAAAAATTGGGGGAATAATAATGACCAGACTCAAAACAGAATGGATAGACGAATTAATAAATAAAATAATAGCCAATGAAAAGAAGCTTAAAGAATTGACAGGTCTCAATTATTTGGAGTTTGCAGCCCATTCAAATCATCTGTCTACATATACTGTCAAACAAGCTGCTGTTCATGAACTGGTTGCTGTTGTGTCAATCACATCTGGACTTGGAGTAATCAGCAGGTTTTCAGAATCAGTCGCAGCGATTATTAGACAAGCAGGATTCAATGCTTTTGTAACTGAAAAAACAGATATAGATGGACTATACGAATCCCGTTTGAAAAATGCAACTATGGTATTCTTTGCCGATGATATCCGATACCTTGGGTGGCATTTCAGTAAAAACATCTTCAGCGACAACAACATAAGCACTGCAAGAGGGTATGTCGAAGCATTGGAATGTGTGACTGAAACTCTAAAAGATAAAGCGACACTTGTTATGGGGTGTGGTGTTGTGGGCTGTGAAATAGTAAAATACCTCAAAACTAAAAATGCAGTTCCCGTAGTATTTGATAAAAACCATGAACTGATGAACCATGTTTCGGTGGATTTAGGAGTTCAATTACTCGAAGACAAAGACAAAATCAAAAACTATGATTTGGTAATGGATGCCACATCAGAAGGTAAATGGCTACACAAAGGCATGCTACATGATAAAGCCTGGATATCAGCACCAGGTATACCACTTTCGTTGGATGACGAAATGAGTGAGATTTATGCCCATAGACTCATACATGATTATCTGGAAATAGGAACACTTACAATGCTAGGAGAGCTGTGCCATTAATGAATATGGGGAGCGGATCGGATGGATCACATAGACTCTAACTCTATGTAGCCGAGTGAGACTCTCGGGCTCCTCGCCATCAACAGGGTACACAGCTAGAGTAAAAAGAGGTGTGATATGAAAACAATCAAAAAAGCGTTAAATGGGGAGACACTTAATAAGACTGATATATTAAGTCTTTTATCTATATCTGATTCCTCTGAGATGGAAGAATTGTTTCTGGCTGCCAATACAATCAGAAACCGCCATTTTGGAAACAGAGTATTCTTATATGGGTTTGTGTATTTTTCCACTTGGTGCAAAAACAATTGCAATTTCTGTTATTATAGACGATCTAATGATATTGAACGCTATAGAAAAACCCCTGACGAGGTAGTCTTATTGGCACAATCACTTGCAGATTCAGGTGTCAATCTAATTGATCTTACAATGGGGGAAGACCCTCAGTACCATAATGAAAATTTTGCCTGTGTTATTGACATAACCAAAAGAATAAAGAAGGGTACCGGTTTACCGGTGATGATATCACCTGGAGTTGTGTCAAATGACATAATTAGCCAATTTAAGGCATTGGATGTGGAATGGTATGCTCTTTATCAAGAGACACATAACCGTGCACTCTATGACCGACTGAGGATTCATCAGGACTATGACAACCGCATGGACGCCAAGTCTTATGCCAAAACACTGGGTATGCTGCTGGAAGAGGGAATTCTGGTAGGAGTCGGTGAAACTTTGGATGATATTGCAGACTCCATTTTGGAGATGAGGCGGCTTGATGCAAGTCAAGTCAGGGTGATGAGCTTTGTGCCTCAAAAAGGAAGCCCTATGGCTGATTTGCCAGTTCGGGACAAGCTGTTGGAGATTAAGGTTATAGCTGCACTCAGATTGGCTCATCCCAAAGCCCTTATACCAGCATCGTTAGATATTGAAGGAATCAAGGGATTGAGCATCAGATTAGACGCAGGAGCAAATGTGGTGACATCAATCATACCCCCTAACACCGGATTGGTTGGAGTAGCTCAAAATACCATGGATGTTGATGCAGGTGGTAGAACAGTCAAAGAAGTAAATGCCATACTATCTCAAAAGGGTTTGCAGGTTGCTACCACGCAGGAGTACAGAAATGTTCTAAGAGAGTTAAAAGAACATTTCGCTACCGGTGCAGTATTATGAGGACGATAGTTGTAATTGGAGGTAAGCTCCAGGGAGTTGAAGCCTGTTATCTTGCCAAAAAGGCAGGTATAAGGACTGTTTTAATCGATAAAAATCCAGACGCCTTAGCTTCATTGATGGCGGATGAATTTTTAAATATTGATATTTTGAAACCTAGTGATGTCTTAATCGATTTCTTAAAAAAGAGTGATTTGATATTGCCGGCTCTAGAAAATGATGGCGTTCTCGATTATTTGGAGAAGCTTGGACAAAAAGAAGTCTTAAACATTGCCTTCGATTTTGATGCTTATCGAATCTCTTCATCTAAGATTTCATCAGACAATCTTTTTATCAACCGTCAGATACCAGCACCTGTTTATTACCCTGAGTCTAATCCACCTTATATTATAAAACCTAATCATTCAAGCGGCAGTGAAGGGGTTAGACTGGTTAAAACTAGAGAAGAGCTGGAAATCATTTTAGCCAAGCACGCTCATCCTGAAGAAATGGTCATACAGGAGTATCTTGAAGGAGATTCCTATTCCATAGAGGTCATAGGCAGACCAGGGCTTTACAAAACCTATGAAATAACACAAATTCACATAGATCAAAACTACGACTGCTGTCGTGTTACAGCACCTTGTCAAATTGAAGACTCAATTAGAGAGGATATACAAAAGATAGCCATAAAACTAGCTCAAGAAGTAAATTTGAATGGCATCATGGACGTGGAAGTGATTTTAAGTAATGGTATACCCAAGGTTCTGGAGATAGATGCCAGGATTCCCAGCCAGACACCTACAGCAGTGTACCATTCGACGGGAATCAACTTAATTGATGAATTATATAATCTTTTTTGTGAAGGAAGATTACTATCACAAAACACTAATAATATCAAACATACGGTTTATGAGCATTTATGGGTAAAAAATGGTATTATAAAAGATGTAGGAGAACACTACATGTCAATCAGGAAGCCATTATTTCACTATGAGGATTTTATGAGAGCTGATGAGGTAATAACTGACTATGAAGTAGGCGACACCGAGCTCATAGGTACGTTTGTGCATACCGGCAAAACTTTGAATGAAGTTAATCAAAAAAGATCTCAAGTACATGAATATCTGAAAACTTATACAGAGAGGAGTAAAGTATGATAGTCAAAGAAATGGAAAAGAATTTCTACAGATTTATTTTCGGACCAAGAAAACAAACGAAGTTTGGATACAATTTTTATGTGCTGGTTGATGGAAGCCAGGCGTTGATCATAGATACAGGTTTCAGGGAGCATGCCTCTGAGGTTAAGGATTATCTTGCTCAGAAGGGTATTTTAATTACCAAGGTCATATTCACACATTTTCACCTGGACCATATCAATGGATTAAATGCATTGGATAAGGTGGAGATTATAGGCAGCGATTCCTATCAAGAAGCTTTGGACATATATGTGGACAAGGAAAAACAATCTTTTTATAAACCTACTATAGCGATTCATGACGATTATACTTTTCAATTCGGCAGTTTTAGGATTAAGCTGATGAGATCTCCCGGGCATGCTCAATGCAGCATGCTGACACTGATTAATGACAAGTACTTGCATGTAGGTGATGAGTTGATGTTTTCGAATGATGGTGAATCGGTTATACCATTGGTAGGGAAGACTAAAATCAAACGACAAATTAGTTCTCTAGAAAACCTTAAACAGTATGCGAGCAATTACATATTGACAAGTCATGGAGAAACCGATCAAGATGAAACTGAGTTGCTGAAGCAGATTGATTATCGGATCAAGTATTTAAAAGCAATTGATGAGAATCAGGAAAAAATATCATTTGAAAAAGCAATGGAGGGAACGGGAACCGATTTTTTGCATCCGGAATGGCACGAAACCATCTATGAGCTATAAATCAAACTAGCAATAAAAATTTTTAGAAGTGTTATAATGACTAAAGGAATAAACGTTGGACCTGTCAGTTATTGACATCATACTGATGACATGTTACAATTATTTAAAAGTTCATAATACGCACATAAGTTCATATCGTGAACAAGGAGAAATTATGGATGATAAGCTTACGGCCATCGGTAAAACAATCGAGATCTTAAAGGCAGTTGCCAAAGAACCGTACTCTTATAGTGCACAAGAACTGAGTCATGTTTTAAATATTAACAGAACTACTGTTCACAGAATTCTAAATGAACTTGAACAGGAATTGTTTGTTGTGCAAAATAATCTGAATAAGAAATATACAATTGGACCCTCTATGTATCATATTGGGTCCAAATATTTATATAGAAATAGCAATTTTCTAGAAATTCGAACTATAGTTGACAATATTGCTGTGCAAACAAAACAAAACATTGGCTATACAGTCATTGAAAATGACAAGATTATAAACCTTTATGAATCTGAGATAGCTATGCCCGTGCGAATTACTTATCAGTATGGATCTTACAATTTCTTCTAGCTTTTCCAATGGCTTATAGAATGCCATGATTGTTTTACCGTATGCACCACGGTTTATCGGAAAATAAGATCCATACTGATAAGTAATTCGCACGGGCATAGCTATCTCAGATTCATAAAGGTTTATAATCTTGTCATTTTCAATGACTGTATAGCCAATGTTTTGTTTTG
>JAHRFV010000220.1 GCA_019084435.1 Dethiosulfatibacter sp. | reverse complement strand
GTCCATGATGCCGCAATGGAAAGTCTACCATGGCGATATCTCACTATCAATAGGCTTTCGCGGCATAAACCGCTCGATTAGGCTGGATGATTGACCACAAAATGATACCCGAGGAATTTACACACTAATATGGACTTGACTATAATGCAAATAAGCATCAGGCTGAAACCTATTTACAAGAAGGATTATGATTTACTTAAACCTTATTACAAGTCCTATAAATCGGAAGCACATGATTATAATTTGACCAATTTGATCATTTGGAGAAATAAATATGATCTGCATGCTATTGAACTTGATGGCTATCTTTTTATCTGCTTTTATCCGAATGATCCAGACAATACAGCTTTTTCTGAACCTATAGGAGATTATTCAGATGAAAAGGCTTTAAAGCAATCAACCTTATTACTGATTGAATTTTGCAAATCAGAAGAGATTAAGTTGAAATTTAGATACATTGGATTGGTTTATAAAAATCTTCTGCTATCGTGGGAAGTATTGGGAGATGCGAATGATGTTGAAAATCAATTTAACACCAATGAGGATTCCTATGACTACTGTTATCTGACAGAAGACCTGGTGAATCTGAGCGGCAAGATATACCACAGAAAAAAGAATAATCTGAATCAGTTCGAGAAGCTTTATAGAGATAGTAATAATCATGAACCGATAAACCAAGACAATGCATTGGATGCTCTGTTGGTTGCCAAAGGTTGGTGTGTAGACAGAGAGTGTTCTGAAAATCAGGATCTGTGCAAAGAATTTGAGGGAATCAAGGATATCCTTACGGATTGGATGTTTTACAGCGGGCGGGGTGTGGAAGGTATTATCATCTATGTTGATGGTTTACCAAAGGCTTTTTCTATTGGAGAACCGTTGACCGAAGATATGTTTTTGATCCATATAGAAAAGGCAAGCCATGATATCCAGGGAATCTATGCAGCAATAAACCACAGGATGGCTGCTCACGTGCTGGGTAGATTCGCCTTTATCAACAGAGAACAGGATCTGGGACTTGAAGGATTGCGAAAAGCGAAACAGGCATATAATCCTCATCATATGGTTGAAAAATGGACATTTGACCATTCGATGAAGTAAGAGGCACCAATAATTATGAAGGGGTGTTAGAAATGTTGGCATGGATAGGACAATTCGATCCGGTTATTCAAGCACTGATTGCAACTCTTTTCACCTGGGGTGTAACTGCCATGGGAGCAGGGCTTGTTTTCTTTTTCAAAAAAATATCCCAGACTATTCTTGACGGTATGCTAGGATTTGCTGCTGGTGTAATGATTGCTGCTAGCTTCTGGTCATTGCTGGCACCTGCTATCGAAATGGCTGAGCAAATGGGATTGTCTTCTTGGCGTCCAGTGGCAATTGGGTTTCTGGCGGGTGGTGGATTTCTTTTAATAGTGGATAATATATTACCCCATCTGCACATAGGTTTAGATAAATCACAAGCGGAAGGAATTAAAACCGGTTGGCAACGAAGCGTCTTGCTGGTGTTGGCAATCACACTCCATAATATTCCTGAAGGTTTGGCTGTTGGTGTGGCTTTTGGCGCTGTCGCGTATGGACTTCCATCAGCGAGTCTGGCGGGAGCTGTCGCGCTTGCTATTGGAATAGGCATTCAAAACTTCCCAGAAGGCGCAGCAGTTTCAATACCATTGAGACGTGAGGGCTTCAGTAGAACTAAGGCTTTTATTTACGGTCAGGCTTCTGGTGTTGTTGAACCGATAGCGGGAGTTGTCGGTGCGGCTGCGGTTATTTATGCAAGACCCATATTACCTTATGCACTGGCTTTTGCCGCAGGTGCTATGATATACGTTGTTGTGGAAGAATTGATTCCTGAAGCTCAGAGAGACCACCGTACCGATATTGCTACAATTGGTTGTATGATTGGGTTTACTGTGATGATGGTTCTAGATGTGGCGCTGGGTTAACTTCCATTGACAACCCAAATATTAATATGATGAGCCAGATTATGCGAAAAAGTGGAATGGGAAAATTCAAACCTAGCAGTATTCCAAAGGTGATAAACATGGTCTTAAAAATACCGAAATCAAAGACAGAATACTTGTGTGCTGAGTCCATAACTCTTTTAATATACTCGGATATAGGATAACCTCCATTATATATTTTCAAATTGTTATTCCATAGATTTTTTCAATTGCAGCAATATCTTTTTCCAAAGCATCATTGATTGGAACGCCTTTGTTTTTTCGGTATTCCCAGGCAAGATACTCTTTTTCACCTGCAGTATAGATGCGATTCTCTCCGGGTGCCTTTTTAGAGGCTCTCAATTCTCTTAGAATATCACCGGTTGTTTTCTTGAATTCATCCAATGTTGTGAAGGCTTCCACATCAATTGCCATAAAGAAGTGTCCAAGTTTGTAAGGAACTTTTTTTGAATCTTGGAATCCAGATAATGCTTTTAGAAAAACACCGCCCTGCAATGCAGCAGACAGAATTTCCACAATCGTAGCAAAGCCATAGCCCTTATACCCCCCAAGCTCCTCTCCGATGCCTCCGAGTGGCGCTAATGCCGCCCCACCTGTAAGCAAATCCTTAAGGACCTGTTCGGTGTCAGTTCTTGGATTTCCGTCAGCACCAATAACCCAACCCTCAGGCAGTGTTTTCCCCTCGCGCTGATAGACCTCTATCTTGCCACGCTGGGTGATGGAGGTGGCGCAGTCCAGAACAAAAGGAAAAGCTTCATCAGTAGGCATGCCAAAGACCAAAGGATTAGTGCCAAGCATATTTTCGACACCAAAAGTTGGTGCGATAGATGGTCTGGCGTTGGTTCCGGTCATACCAATCATTCCTTGCTCAGTAGCCATTGTAGCATAATAACCAGCTATGCCATAGTGATTGGAGTTTCTAACCGCTACCATTCCCATACCAAATTTTCTGGCTTTCTCGATAGCTAATGACATGGCGTGCTTTGATACCACCTGTCCCATTCCGTTATTGCCATCCAACACTGCAGTAGTTGGTCCATCCTTAATGATATCGATCTTAGTGATTGGGTTGATGATGCCCTCGATGATTCGGTCAATATAAATGGGCTTTAATCGACCAATTCCGTGAGAGTCTATACCTCTTTTGTCCGACTCTATCAACACCTCGGCACATATTCTCGCATCATCCTCCGGTACGCCTGCTGCAATGAAAACTTTTACCATGTATTCTTCCATTAACTCGAATTTTACCCAATGCATCTCCTTCTCCTTTAGAATTTTGTCATATGACTCATTATATCATAATTTGGACTGTCTTTAAGTCAAAAATCTTTCTGATTATTCGGGATTTCGTGATATAATTAATAGATAAATAGGCAATAAAGTAACAACAGATATCAAAATTGGAGAAATAATATGAGAAATAATAAAATGATTGTAATAATGGACAATATGAAAAAAGCTATCATTGGAAAAGACGAAGTGCTGGAAAAAGTCCTAATTGCTTTGCTGGCAGCAGGACATTTATTGATCGAGGATGTTCCAGGTGTGGGTAAAACCACTTTGGTCAAAGCGCTTGCCAAGACGATGGATCTTTCCTATAAGCGGGTTCAGTTCACGCCTGATCTAATGCCATCTGATATTATTGGTGTCAATATATATGATAAAAACACCGGCAACTTTGTTTTTAAAAAAGGCCCCATCTTTAATCAGGTTTTTTTGGCTGATGAGATTAACCGAACCTCTCCTAAAACACAGTCAAGTCTATTGCAGGCTATGGAAGAGGGTGAAGTGTCAACGGAAGACACTCACTTTATTTTGGAGAAACCTTTTATGGTTTTGGCAACACAAAATCCCCTCGAGTACCAAGGAACCTTTCCATTACCGGAGGCCCAACTTGATCGCTTCTTGATGAGATTATCCATTGGATATCCGCAGAAAGCAGATGAGAGGCAAATACTGAAAAATCACTCATCCCATAAAGATCTAAGTCATATAGATACAGTTGTGACACAATCAGAGATTCTTGACATGCAAAGAGAAGTGGAAAATATAACAGCACACGATGATATTTTGGATTATATTATCAACATTGCAAATGTGACAAGAAGCCACGAGAGTTTGCAATTGGGGGCGAGTCCTCGTGCTGCCATTGACCTCTTGAAGGCTTCAAAGGCCAAGGCGTTCGTTTTAGGGCGCGATTATGTGATTCCTGATGATGTCAAGGAAATGGTACCGTCAGTATTGGGTCATCGTCTTATTTTATCGCCAGAAGCAAGAATAGAGGGTAAAAAAATAGATGAGGTACTAATAGGAGTATTGAAACGGGTATTTGTCCCGGTGATTTCCCATGGTTAACCATTCAATAAAGTTACTGATTTTAGGATTCTTGTTATTTTTCGCTGTTGCATTAATTGGTGGATACATGCCCTATTTTATGTTATACGTGTTCTTGTTGGCATTGCTCATTCCATGGACACACAGTTTTATTGTGCTTCAAAGCCTAACCGGAAGTATCGATTTGCCGAGGGAGGCTTTTTATATTGGAGAGTCAGTGAATATAGGTTATCAAATCAGGAACAGAAGCATTTTCCGAATTCCATTTTTAGAGTTAAATAGCTTTATATCAAAACGTCTGTCTGGGATAGAAACTCCCAAAGAAATCATAACCCTTGAAGCAAAGCAGAGCTTTTCTAAAAACGAAACCATAATACTTAAAAGAAGAGGGTACTATGAACTGGGAGATGTCGAGGTTATTGTCAATGATGTTTTCAGATTCTTTTCACTTAGAAAAAGCATCAAAAGCAAAATTGGTTTAATTGTTTATCCTAGAATCATACGGCTTTCCACATTCGAGATAATGGCAAGCCAGCAGCTGGGAGAGCTTAGGGTTTTCGACCAAGCGTTTGTTGACAAAAGTCGTACAACCGCTCTCAAATCTTATCAAGAGGGAGATTCCCTAAAACGGGTGCACTGGAAAATGTCCGCTAAAAAAGATGAGATTATAGTAAAAGATTATGAAAATAGAGGAGATACCCATGTAGAGGTGTTTGTTGATAACAATCATAAGCATTTTGCCAAGGATGTGGATCGACGCTTGGAGGACAAGATTGTGGATGTTGCTGTCTGCATGGTGAATTATTGCTTAGAGCAACATGTGGAGGTTTTTCTAGAGACTCAGAAAGGTCAGGATTTCGTACAGATTTATGGGCAAGAGAAATCGGACATGAAACCTTTCCTAGAAGCTATGGCTTTGTTCAAGGGAGATGGAGAGGAAGACTTCAGGGCTTTTATGAAACCAAGGGTTGAAACCATAAGAAAAGGTGCGACGGTTATTATCGTAACATCTTGCTTGGATAAAGCCATGGGAGCCCAAGGCATACATCTTAAAATGAGTAATCTAAATCCACTGTTTATTGTTGTTATGGATAGAGAAAACAACAATGGATGGATAGATAATAATATTGAAAAGAAATTGAAGCAAGAGGGAATCAACCTCTATGCTATAGATTTCAATACAAGTATTAAAGAAGCAATGGAGGCCCAATATGGATAATCTGTCCTCCAAGAGACAAAACATGATTCATATGATTGTCTATTTTGTAATGATATTCAGTCTAATGTACATATTTGGTCTTATTATTGGTGTCAAATTGAATATTCTACTACAAATTGGTGTTGTTGTGGTTGGAAGTTCTGTTATAAGGTTGTTCATCAAGAGACCTATTGTGCTATATGTGTTGTTAATACTAGTCTTTATAACTGGTCTACTTATTAGTCGATATAGGGAAATATTCCTGATTGATATTATTGCACGTTCTATAGATATCACAAGAGATATCGTCGAGTACATACAAGGAAAAGCCTATATAAAAGCTGAGAATGTTCTGTGGGTATGGGGCATTCAACTGGGGCTAATTTTACTTGTAACAGGATGGTTTGTTTTTGGGGGGAGGAAAATCTACTGGCTGTTGCCGCTTTATATGAGTTTTTTTGTTTTCTATTGGTACACCTATGTGGATCAAGCTTTATGGATGATGATTGTTTTTCTGGCTGCATTCTTTGTTTTGATGGGTACAAACAAGTTTTTCAGAGAAAGGGATATTTGGAAAAACAGGGAAGGAAATGATTTTGAAAATCTTTACAGACCTTGGGTGAGAACAGTTCTTGTCTATAGTGTTTTTATTGTTCTGATTGCAGGATTACTACCAAAAGGAACCAATTTTCTAAGATGGAGATGGCTTGAACAAAAGGTATTTGATGTGTTTCCGATTGTTGAGGATATGCGCGGAGGTAATCATTATATTAGAGGCACAGGTCAAGCAGATTTTTTTAACCTTGCCAGCACAGGTTATCAAAGGGACACAGGACGATTGGGTGGTCCTGTGGTTTTGGGTGAACAGCTTCTGATGACGGTTTATACTGACGAACCGGTGTATATGAGAGGAAATGTTCATCACATCTATTCAGGTGATTCTTGGCTATCTGTAAGCGATCCATTTGATGTCTATAATCTGTATGAGGATTTTGGTGGACTGACGGAAGAGGAAGAAGACAAGTTTTTTGAGGCGTCTTCAGTGACCATTGTTCATCAGCTATTTTCCTCCAAAACACTTTTCAGTCCGTTTAAGCCTGTGGCTATAGAGGCTGCAGGCAATCATGATATTGTTGTATACCGGGATGGTGTAATTATTTATCCCGATGGCATGTATAAAGGGGAAAGCTACATCGTTAAGATAAGGAAACCACTTGAATATGCAGACCTGATAATATCTGGCATCAATTTGACAAAATCAGAGATATCAGATATTGATATATATCTTAATCTGCCTGACTCAATAACTAAAAGGACAACAGATTTAACTCAAGATATAGTCAAAGAAGCTGAAAGTGATTATGAAAAAGCCTTAGCGATTGAAAAATATCTCAGGGAGAATTATCGATATACATTAGAAGCTGATGACTTGCCGGATGGGAGGGAATTTGTCGACTTTTTTCTATTTGATAGTCAGATAGGGTATTGCACTTACTATGCTACTGCTATGACTGTAATGCTGAGACTAGAGGGTATACCTAGCCGTTATGTAGAAGGCTATGTTGCTCATGAGAAGGCAGCAGAGGGTCTCTATGAGGTCTATCAGAAAAATGCCCATGCTTGGGTAGAAGCTTTCATAGAACCTGTTGGCTGGATGACGTTTGAGCCCACATCATCATTGCCTGCTATCATTCGTCGTGATGAACATCCTGCATCACCTGGCGGACAAAATGGATCAAATGATTCAAATGGTGGTGAAAAAGAGCCAAGAGAAGACAATGATGACATCAAAATTGACGATGAAGATTTCAGTGGAGGCGGAGGAACACCCGTTCCAAACGGCGAACCAACCATTCCATTCTCAGTGACCAAAATGATTCTCTGGTTGATGGCATTAGCAATAATAGGGTTTGTTCCGATGAAATTCCTTTTGGGTATCTTGCGTTTTGAACGATTGAAAAAACGAATGCTTCTTATGACAAATAACCAAAAAATTATTTTAATATATAATTATATCACCATGTTGATATCTGAATCGGGTTATCCACCGTTAGAGGGCGAGACTCACTACGAGCTCGCTAACCGCATTGCCTACAAATTTCACAATCAAGGAGAAAAAAGCATCAAAGAAATCACGGCTATTTTCGTAAAAAGCAAATATAGTCGATATCCAGCCTCAGAACAAGATGCAAGCGACGTTGAAAGATATAGTATAGCCATGGAAAATAGATTGAAAAACGATTGGGGAGCCAGAACGTTCTATTATAGAAAATATATGACCAAAGATTTTATTAGCACTATATTTGGTTAAAGAGTTCGCCAATGGGTTTAATACTATAATGAGGTGAATAGATACGACTATACAGTAATGATGAAACTATCAAACCGGCGACCACATCCAATATGGAGTGTTGCTTGATGAATACTGTCGAGGCGCATATCAGAATACACAACAGCATGGAAAAAAGCTTCAGTTTCTTGAATTTTGCTAAAATAGTACTGTTGTAAATGGAAGCATTGACTGCAACAGAGAGAATGACATGCATGCTCGGGAGTGAATTGGTCGGACGATCTGTCGAATAAATCGAATTGATGATTCTGGAAAAAACATCTGTTTCTGTAATGATTGGTCTTAGATTCTGTCCATTTGGAACTAAATAAAAGATTAGGTAACTGATAGTCATCCCTGTGAACATGAACATACATAGTTTCCTGAAATCATCAGGTGACTTGAACGCAAAATACGCTAGAGGTACAAAAATATAAAGATACCACAATACATAGGGGACAACCATTTCTTTAACAAAAGGTATTTTGCTGTCGATTGGATGATATAAATATATATCGGGAACTGTCGTTTGGTTCAGATAATTATAGCCGAACCACATAACAATATAGTAGAATAATATAGTGAGATGCTTGTTGTTTCTTACTAACTCTCTAATTTTATCGAAATTCAATGCTTAATCCTCCTTCAACTTATAAACTTACTTTATCATTTGTGACTTAATCATCCCTTAAAATCAGATTAAAGGTTTATTAAATTAGATGGACTTAGCTGTCCTATTGATTAAACGATTAGCAGGTCGCTTAAGTTCCCAATTTGTGTTATTATTATAAAACCAATTTGAAGAATGGAGATCCTATTTTTATGACACCTATGAAAATTATCATTTTGATTATTATTGTATTGCTGTTTGTTACAGCGTTTTATAATGGCCTTATCATTAGGCAGTATACAGTTACCACACCAAAGCTCGCTGAGTACCAGTCATTCAGAATCGTCCTTATTACAGACCTACACAGTACGATTCACGGATCGGAACAATCAAAGATAGCCGACAGAATCAGAGACCAAAAGCCTGATATGATCGCATTGGCTGGGGATATTGCGGATGATATCCAACCGATTAAAGGCACAATAATGTTACTTGAGGCCATTAAAGATATAGCACCGGTTTTTTATGTGACGGGGAACCATGAAATATGGTCTAGGGACGTTGATAACATCAAGGATATCTTCAGATCTTATGGTGTAACAGTGCTCGAAAATGAAACCGTTGAAGTACTCATTGAGGATGTGCCTCTCATCATAGGTGGAGCAGAAGATCCTGATATAAACCGTTATGAAAGACGCTCATTGGCTTGGAAGGATGAGGTTATTGAAGCTTTTTCTAACTTACATAAAAATGAAAAATTTCAACTACTATTATCTCATAGACCAGAACAGGTAGACATTTACAAGCAATTATCCTTTGATCTTGTATTGTCAGGACATGCCCATGGCGGGCAGGTGCGCATTCCATTCATATTAAATGGACTGTTGGCACCCAATCAGGGATTTTTGCCCAAATATGCGGGTGGAATTTATGAACACGATAACTTCACACACATAGTCAGTAGAGGGGTGTCCTTTAATCCCAGACTTCCCAGGATATTCAATCCACCGGAGATAGTTGTGATTGATGTTATTGGAGAATGTGAGTGATTTGCCCTTATCCACCACAAGGAGATGAATGATATGAATGATAAAAGGAAAGAAATTTTTGAGGAACTCAGGTCTGTCATATCAGGGAAAACCCTTGATGCCATATTGCCACCTTTGGCATTTGTGATTGTCAATGGCGTTTTTGGTTTGGAAGTGGCTATCGTCTCGGCAATTATTCTCGCGATGCTACTGGGTCTGAGCAGGCTGATGCGAAAACAGACATGGCTATACGTATTCGGTGGATTGGCAGGTGTTTTATTAGCTGCAGGATTGGCGTATTTGACTAGTAATCCAGCCAATTTTTTCATCGGTTCTATTGTGAGTAGCACACTTGTTTTAATTGTTGCTGTCATAAGCTTGATAGCAGGTAAACCAATGGCGGCTTGGGTCAGTCATCTAAGCAGGGGTTGGCCATTGGAATGGTTCTGGCGAAAGGATATCAAACCTGCTTATATGGAGGTAACAGGCTTTTGGAGCATTTTTTTCCTGATGCGTCTTGGTTTACAGATTATACTTTTTCAGCGCGGAAGTTCTACAGGTTTAGGATGGGTTAATCTATTGTTGGGTTGGCCGGTTACGTTATTAGTGTTGATAACAAGTTATATTTTTGGTATCTGGCGACTCAATCAGTTGAAGGGTCCTGGCGTCGAGGAGTTCGAGAAAGGTAAGGAACCACCCTGGAAAGGGCAGACTAGAGGATTTTAATGCTCTGTATCAAGTATGTTATTTTTGTAACATTCAATAAGGTTTTAGCATATAGGTTGTTCAATTGACTAATCTATTATATAATGTACTTTGAATAAGTTTAATTAAGCATAAAAACATTCATTAATAAATAGAAAATAGGAGGAAGACATGAAGTTTACAAAACTAAAAAGTTTTATCCTTGTGGGGGCTATTTTACTGATATTGCCGATGTTTACCCAAGCATTCGCTGTAGAATCTTTCAGTGATTTGGACAATGCCGAATGGGCAAAAGAGACTATTATGGAATGGGTAGACAAAGGATTGATTTCTGGTTATGAGGATGGCACTTTCAAACCTAATCAGGAAATTACAAGAGCGGAGTACACTAAACTGATGTTCAATGCGTATGCTATAGAAACTGATGGAAAAAAGGATTTTTCAGATGTTTTTCAAACGGATTGGCATTATGATGTGGTGACAAAAATGGCTTATTTAGGTCATGTCAACGGTTATCCAGATGGCACATTCAAACCGGATGCACTTATCACAAGAGCTGAAGCAGCCACAATATTGTTTAACATTGAAGGTCTTGAGGCTAATGAAGAAGCTGCGGATATATTTCTGGATTCAAGTATGATTCCCGGTTGGGCAAAGGGCATCATAGGGGCTGTTTATGAAGCAGGATATATTTTAGGATATCCGGATGGCACATTCAAATCGGATGATTACATCACAAGAGCTGAGTCTGTATTTATGATAAACAACTCGGTTTTTGTTGAAACAGAAGAAGAGGTTGAAGAACCTGTCGTAGATCCATTACCACCGGGCGGTGGTGGAGGCGGAGGTGGTTTACCACCAACACCGACAGAAAGCAACTATGGATTCAGATTGATTAAGGGAAGCAACACCTATTTAATAGGTGAGAAAGAATATGTCGATAACACAACGCTTTCATTTAATATGATCAGCACTATATTTGATGAAAATATTGGAAATTATCCAGAAGCTGTTGATCTTTATACCGGATTTTTTGAAAGAGCATTGGCTAAAGAAACAGACAATGGCAATCCGTATGCCTTATCATTGGCGAGCAGAATCAAGTATCACAATACTTTGAATAGCACAACGCCACCACTAAAAGCTTTTATAGGAATAGAGATACTTGCAATAGTGGATGAGGTGGTTGCTGACGGCAACGCTACTGTGGAACAAATAAGAGCGTTTGCTGAAATCATGGCAGACTCGACACTGAGTGATCTGGTGGATGATTTGGCATTATTGTATCCGACTGAAACAACGCCTTTGGGATTTGAATTTACAATATACGGAGAAGTTGGAACATCGACAGGATATCCTATCAAAGATTTAAAAGCTACATTTGAAGATATATATGACGGCTTGACCTTAGCTGAAGTGGCAGGAGAGACATTGATTTCCTTGACACATGGAGATGAGACAATATCTTTCGTTATTGTTGACTTAGATTAATATTAAAATATATAGATATTTGATAAAATGATGGAGGAGCCTATATGGCTCCTTCTGATAGAGAGTGAGAAATTATGACAAAGATGAAATATATTGCCCTATTTATAATATTGATTTTATTCACCTCAACGATTGCCTATGCAGTCGGATTTTCTGATGTAGGTGGTTATCCATGGGCAGAAGGAGCAATCAATGACATGGTTTCCTTGGGGCACATTAAAGGCTACGAGGGTGGCGTGTATATGCCATCAAAGGAATTGACAAGAGCCGAACTGATTACCATCATCAACCGAATGAATAGCTTAACAGAAGTGAAAGATGTGGTGTTTTCAGATTTGACAGAGAGCCATTGGGCTTATGAGGAAATTAAAAAAGCCTCCTCAAAAGGCTATATATCAGGATTTCCTGACAATACTTTCAGACCAGATCAGCCAGTGACCAGAGAGCAGTTCTCAACAATCATAAACAACCTTTATGAATTGGATGAAGAACTTCAGATTGGTAGTGTTGCAGATGGACATCTTATCGCTGATTGGTCCAAAATTGCTATTGATAGGGTATTGGCAAACAGCATTATGCAGGGCTACCCTGATGGTACATTCAGAAGCACCGGAAAAATAACAAGAGCCGAGGGTGCTGTAGCCTTATACAATCTGATTAAGAGTGGATTGACGATAAGAGAAACAGTCTTGTCAGGCAATACAGGAGATAGCGCTTCGAATGATGGTGGATTGCCAGATGAAGATATTTCAGAAGAGGAACAGTTAATTATTGACCATCTCAAATCAGTGGTCACCAAAATGAAATCTCGTGTTATCCCAATTCTAACTACAGATCTTCAAATACAATCAGCTATTATAATAGTAGATTCCATCCAACAGTATCTGGATGATCCGGATTATGATATCAGTCGAGATGTGGATGAAGCTAAAGAACTTGCTACTCATATGAGCGTAGATGAAAAGCAGGCTTTCAAGAATGCAATTACTGGCAATATATTATTAAAAGAATTGGTAACTTTAAACAATAAATTTCAACTGCTTGAATATTAATTAGATTGAATTAAGTCCTAATATTGAACCCAAGTTTTACCTTGCCTTGGCGTTTCTTTTCATGATATTGGACTTTATGGAGGAATCATAAATGGATCATATGGAAGACACTATTGAGTTAAGAGAGCTATTAGACATAATGCTCAACAGAAAAAAAATGATAGCAATTATTGTTGTGCTGGCACTGTTATTGGGAGTCGGATACACCATGTTTTTGATTACGCCAAATTATAAATCAGATACGACTTTAATGGTAAACAGCTCGAAGGGTATAAGTGCCGGGGATATCGCTGCTAGTTTTGATCTGGGAAGCCTAAATCTAAGCCAAAAGCTGGTGGTGACATATGGTGAGATTGTTAAGTCAAGGATTGTGCTTGAACAAGTGATCGACCGTCTCGAACTGGACATGACTTATGAAGGTCTTCTTAGAAAAACAACAGCCCAACAGGTTGGCTCAACTGAAATACTTAGAATATCCGTAACTGATACAGATCCTGATCGAGCGGCACTGATAGCAAATACCATTGCCGATGTGTTTGTCAAGGAAGTCATGCGGATACTGAAGGTCAATAATGTGGAGACTATAGATAATGCCATCGCAATGCCAAACCCAGTTAATTTTAGGCTGAATTTGAACATAGCAATTTCACTGATACTGGGATTGATGATTGGTGTATTTATCGCATTTATGCTGGAATATCTAGACAACACAATCAAAACACCTCAAGACGTTGAAAAGTACTTGGGAATTCCAGTTTTAGGCTCCATACCTGATGTGGATCAGGTTTCAAAAAGATAGGAGGAGATCAAATGAAAGATATTATTGTACATAAACAGCCAAAATCTCCTGTATCTGAAGCCTACAGGGGAATTAGAACCAACATTAGCTTTGACAATGTTGATAAGTCCTTTAAATCAATACTCGTTACCAGTCCAAAGGAAGGGGAGGGCAAAACCACAACCCTTTGCAACCTTGCCATGACTTTTGCCATATCGGGTAATAGAGTGATTATAGTCGACACTGATTTGAGAAGACCCAAGCTTCACAAATTGATGGAGATAAGCAATACAAATGGATTGACAGATATTTTACTAAAAGGCGACAACTACAGAAAATATATCAATAAGTCGGTTCATCCAAATCTTGATTTGATAACCTCCGGTAGCATACCGGATAATCCATCAGAAATACTTGGCTCTGATGCTGTCAAGAGATTAATAGATGAACTTAAAAAAGATTATGATTATGTTTTTCTTGATACACCACCTGTAGTACCGGTAAACGATGCTATAATCATGTCAACATATATAGACAGGGTTATAGTTGTATTGGCTTCCGGTGAAGTAGAACAAGAGGTGGCTGTAAAAGCTGTCAGAGATCTTCAGAAGGTCGGTGCAAAAATATTGGGGACTGTTCTCAATAAGGTACCCATCAATAAACAAAAATACAATTACTATTATTATTACAGCAATGAGTTAGGTGATAAATAAATGATTGATTTACACTGCCATATATTGCCTCAGGTGGATGATGGCTCCAGTTCCATGGAAGAATCGATGAAGATGATTGATATCGCCTACAAAGACGGAATCAGACATATCATTGCCACACCGCATCGTAATCATCCTGTTGATTTTAGAAACAAAGGAAACATTGAGGAAGCTTTTAGGTTTTTAGTTTTAGAGGTAAAGAATCAGTATCCTGATATGCGTTTGTATCTGGGGTCGGAGATGTTTATCTCAAAAGATTTTGTTCATGTATTGGTTGACAAACCATATGATTTTACAATCAACAATTCGAGATATGTGCTGATAGAATTTGATGTATCAGCATCTTTTTCGTTTATTCAGGATGCCATCCATGAGCTGCAAGTAAGGGGATTTTTACCTATACTGGCCCATGTGGAATATTATGAAGCACTTTTCGGAAACCTGGAACGAGTTCGTGCTTTGAAAGAAGACAAGGTTTCTATACAAGTAACCTCCTCTAATCTGACCGGTAAAAACGGGAGACAAATGCAGATTTTTGTAAAAAATCTGGTCTTAGCGGGATTGGTTGATTTTGTATCGACGGATGCTCACAAGTCTGCCTATCGACGCCCCTTATTGAAAGATGCTTACGATCTTACAATCAGCTGGGTGGGTGAGAATGAAGCTCAGAGGATTTTCATTAACAATCAGCAGGCTGTAATCAGCAATGAATCATTATTGATATCCAATCTAAAGCAAATGGACTCAAGAAAAACCAACGATTGCAATTTACATAGATATCTGGTAGTTGCTGCTATTTTAGTTTTCGCTGGTATTATTTTCATCATGACTTCAGGCTGGATGAATGATGGGAATGGTAGCGAGCCGGAACCAACAACTGTCGGCAATTCTGAAATCAATACTGAAACAACAAGCATCCAGACAGAAGAGAGCGTTGCAATCATCGAAACTACAACCGCTGTTGAAGAGACTAGCAAATACCCTATGGAACAATCCTCTGTTACAACCACAAATCCATCAAAAGAAGTGATAGAAGAAGCATATCTTGATAAGCTTTTAGTTTATCAGCAGGAGTACGAGGATGAGTTGGATAGAATTGTAGGCCTGATCAAAGAAGCCAGAGAAAATATAGCTGATGAAAACGAACGTAAGGCTATAGTGGAAGGCTATCTGAATGATATTATTAATTTGGAAGAGCAGGCTGACATACGTGTCTATCAAGCCTTATACGAGTTGCAGAATGAACTGGAATCATATTGGTATGACATTTCCATCGTTCAGGAGATGCGTGACGAGTATCATCGAATCAAAGAAGAGAAAACGCAGTATTATTTAAATCAAATATAGAAAACAAAAAAACAAAAGGAACCGTCCCTTTTGTTTTTTGACAGTTATTTCAAAATGTGGTAACATTTTCTGAATCAGTAGAAACGTTTTCCTGGAGGCTTGATATGAAATTCAAAATGAAAGCTATTACGTTGTTTTTCCTTGCTTGTTTTTTGTTTATTTCGTGTTTGACAACTAGAGACTTTTCAACATATGCGACACAACAGGAAAAGATCGTCTACCAAAGCGCTTCAGAATATGACTATCCTCCATTTTCAGTTGTGACGGACGGAAAAGCCGATGGTTTTTCAGTTGAGCTATTGAAGGCTGTCGCCAATGAAATGGGCATAGAGATTGAGTTCAAGGTGGACTATTGGGACACGATTAAGACTGAGTTGGAAGATGGGAATCTGGATGTGCTGCCTCTTGTTGGATATGCAGAGGAGAGAGAGAAGTATTTTGATTTTACGGTCCCCTATATTGTCATGCGTGGCAATATTTTTGTGCGAAAAAACTACACCGACATCCGTACAGAAGCCGATTTATATGGCAAAGAAATAATTGTCATGAAAGGGGATAATTCCCAAGAGTATGCAGAGAGGATGAATTTCACCGAACATCTGATAATGGTCGATACTTACACAGAGGCATTTAAACTGCTTAGCTCAGGTCAACACGACGCTGTTTTGGCGCAAAGTCTTGTTGGTCAAAAACTGATAAATGATTTGAAAATAACAAATATTGAAGCTGTAACCCGAATGGCTGATAATGGGATAGATCGTATCAAGGTTTCCCTCGAAGGCTACGAACAAAAGTTCAGCTTTGCCGTTAAGGAAGGCGACAAGGACCTTCTTGCCCTACTGAATGAAGGATTGGCAATAGTATCTGAAAACGGCACTTATGAGGAATTGTATATCAAATGGTTTCCTTTTTTGGTTGATGTGACACCTGACTATAGACAGATTGCCTATTATTTTTTTACAGCACTAATTATTGCGATTATTGCCTTGTTATTGTTATCATTATGGCTGATCAAAAAAGAGGTAAGAAGAAAAACAACTAAGTTGGAGAATAATCTTTTCAGAAACAACATCATGTTCAACGTCATGAACCAGGAGTATGATTCCATAGAAGATTGGTTGGATTATGTGTTGAATGAGATGATAAAGATGACTGACAGTGAGTTCGGGTATATCTATTTGTTCGATGAGGAAACCAACGAGCTGATTCTCAATTCCTGGTCTAAAGGTGTGATGGAAGAGTGCTTGGTTGCTGAAAAAAAATCTGTTTATCAATTGGAAACAACTGGAATCTGGGGAGAGGTCGTCAGACAACGGAAACCTATGATAGTCAATGATTTTAACAAACCAAACTCTCTTAAGAAAGGGTATCCGGAAGGCCATGTGAAGCTCAATAAATGGATGGCGGTTCCGGTTTTTGAAGATAATAAAATTGTCGCCACAGTTGGTTTAGCCAATAAGCCAGAGGATTATGACGATAATGATATCTACCAAGTAACCTCACTGATGAGTGGTGTTTGGAATATGATAGAAAGGACCAAGTACAGAGATAAGGTTGAGGTGGAAAAGAATAAGTATTTATCTACATTGGTATCCATCGGAGATGGCGTTATGGTTGTCGGATTGAATGAAAGAATTGAGATGATCAATAAAGTCTGCGCTGAAATGACTGGATGGACAGAAGAGGAAGCTAAAGGGATGTATTACAAGGATGTATTCAGATTATCTCATGAGAATCCTGAGTACGATGTCATGGATCCTATTGAAGAAGTTTTGAAATCGGGGATTAGCCACGAGTTAAGCAACCATGCCATGCTTACATCAAAGGATGGCACTGCTTATATGCTGGAAGATAGCGCTTCTCCAGTCATGAATCTTCAAAATGAAATGCTGGGTGTGGTGTTGGTTTTTAGGGATGTGACTCAGAAACAAAAACAGAGAAAGCAGATTGAGTATCTTAGCTTCCATGATTCACTCACAGGCCTCTATAACAGAAGGTTCTTCGAAGAGGAAATGAGACGCCTTGATACTCCAAGAAACTATCCGCTCACAATCATAATGGCAGATCTAAATGGATTGAAGCTAACCAATGACGCATTTGGACATCATGAAGGAGATAAATTGCTAAAACAAACAGCTAGTCTATTTAAGGCTTATCTTAGGGCTGAGGATATAGCAGCAAGATGGGGTGGTGACGAGTTTTCAATTCTGATGCCTCAAACCACTTCAGAGGACGCTGAGCGGATTGTACAGAGGATTATTCAAGGTGGAAACAAGTTGAATACAGACAAAGGTATTTTGTCTATAGCCTTTGGTTGGGACACCAAGACTGATAGCACCAAGGATATGGAGAGTATTTTCAAAAATGCTGAAGAGTATATGTATAAAAAGAAAATTAGTGAGAGCCAAGGCGTACGCGGACTGACTATAAAAACCATCATCAACACGCTTTTTGAAAAAAGTCCAAGAGAGGAAAGTCACTCGAGACGGGTCAGAGAAATGGCTGTGAAAATGGCAGAAGCACTGAAGCTATCACAGCATCAGATAGATGATATTGCAACTCTAGGTTTGTTGCATGATATAGGTAAAATAATTGTTTCAGATGAAATCCTGGAAAAACCAGGCAGATTGAGACAAAATGAGTATGAAGAGATAAAAAAACATCCAGCCATTGGTTACCGGATGCTTACTGCTACCAATGAATTTGCAAGCATTGCGGAGGGCGTTCTTAGTCATCATGAGAGATGGGACGGGAAAGGATATCCTAAAGGCATAAAAGGCGAGGAAATTCCTATTGAGTCAAGAATTATAGCTATTGCAGATGCCTACGATGCCATGACATCATCTAGACCCTATAGAAAAACTGGAATGTCTTTGGAAAAAGCCAAGCAAGAATTGATCAATAATGCAGGCACCCAGTTCGATCCCAATATAGTTGCGCTGATCGTTGAGAAGCAGATTATCTAGATAATTGAATTCAAAAAACAAAACAAAAAACAAAAGGGACGGTTCCTTTTGTTTTTTGTTGCTCTGCTTTACGCTGACTCATTAATGCCGTATAATCATTATTAAGAAAGCAAATAGGAGGATGGGAAAAATGGATAGAATTGGATTCATCGGACTGGGAGAGATGGGGTTTCCCATGGCGAATAGACTTTGTGATGCAGGATACGTGATTCATACAGCGACACACAGCAATAAGCAGTCTTCTTTAGATAAGATTGACAGCCTAAGAGAAAAGGGTGCAGTTATTGAAAAATCTTTTACTGAAGTCATGAAAGCTGTTGATTGGGTTATTACGATCTTACCCGCGGATAAAGAAGTCGAAGAGGTTTTATTGAATAAAGAGTTTCTCAATCATGTCAATGAAGATACTTTGATATTGGACATGACCTCATGTAAGGCTGAAACAATTGAAAAAGTTGGGAAAATATACGAAGAAAAAGGAGCTCGAGTGGTGGATGCACCGGTAAGCGGCGGTATAACAGGCGCTGAACAGGGAACTTTATCCATCTTTGCTTCCGGTAATCGATCTGATGTGGATGAGCTGGAGAAAGTGTTTAGTATTCTTGGGGGTAAGACATTTTACTTGGGGTTGTTGGGAAAAGGTAAAGCCATCAAAAGTATCAATCAAATGATGGTGGCTGTCAATTCCCTGGCATTTATAGAAGCTTATAGAGCTGCCTTGGAACAGGGATTGGATTTGGATCTTGTCTATGATGTGATCAAGCAAAGTTCTGGGTACTCCAATGTTTTTGACAGGAAGTTCTTCAAATTAGTAAACAGGCATTTCGATAATGGATTCAAGATGAGTTTGATGAGAAAGGATCTTAAAATAGCTCTTGATTCAGCTGGGGATATGCCGTTGCCGGTTACTAGGCTGGTTTATGAATTGCTTCTTATGGCAAAAGATTATGATGACCTGGATTATATTGCCGTGACCAAATTATTGGAGTAGAATCCTTTCTATATAAAAGTTCTAAACTTATATGGTAAAATAATAAAATGGATGTTAAAATGGAATCAGTATTAATCTTTGCTTTGATAGCAGATTATTCATTATTAATCTAAGGAGGTATGGGTATGGTACAGGATTTCAAGAAGTTTGTACTGCGTGGGAATGTAATTGATTTGGCAGTTGCGGTAATCATTGGAGGTGCATTTGGCAAGATTATCAGCTCTTTTGTCAATGACATCATTATGCCTTTGATAGGTGTGATATTGGGTGGTGTGGATTTCAAGACTCTCAGATGGATCATAAAACCAGCAGTGGGCGAGACGCCTGAGGTTGCTATGCTTTATGGCCAGTTCATACAGAATATTGTTGATTTTGTCATTATCGCTTTTGTCATCTTCATGATGATACGTATGATTGAGAAAGCCAAGAAAAAACCTGAACCTGATGCGCCAGCTGCACCTGCGGAGCCTCCTGCAGACGTACAACTTTTGACAGAGATACGGGATTTATTGAAGCAGAAGTAGTTTTATTGGCAAGTGTTAGAAACCCTCTATACTTTTCTAAGATGAAATATGTAGAGGGTATTTTTATTAAATGGTTTTATGGGTTAATAAGATTTTCAAGTAATCCAATTTAACCTATTAATCAAAAGTAGATCGTGCATTTTTCGATCAAGTTCTTAAGAAATTAGGAAAAATGTCCGAATTTGAAACAATACACATTAAGGTATCAATTAAATTATTGGAATAAAACTTGCATATATCTAAATAGGTATAAGCTCTTCTTCGGTATAATATTTATAGAAAGGGGACAAAAATGAAGACGTTAGGTATTTTAGGTGGAATGGGACCTCTAGCCACATCAGAGTTATTCAACAAAATCATCAGAAACACCAGGGCAGAAAAAGATCAGGAGCATCTGCATATTATAATAGACAATAACACCAATATCCCGGACAGGACTTTAAGTATTACGGAGTCAGGGGAAAGCGCGCTTCCAGAAATATTGAAATCGGTTAAGACTTTGGAATTGGCAGGAGCTGATTTTCTTATTATGCCATGTAACACTGCCCATTACTATGTTGACCATATTGTTCAGAGTAGTAACATTCCTATAATGAATATGCTGCAGGAAACAACTTATTATTTGGAAAAGCATTATACAGGAACGCAATTAGGACTGCTTGCAACAGATGGCACAATAAAAAGTGGTATTTACGACGTTTATCTAGATAAGGTTGGATTTGATTGCATCAAGCCTCAAAGCTCTCAAGATCAACTGATGAAGTTTATCTATGAGGTTGTAAAAAAGGGTGATTATGAAAAGGGTCCAAGTCTGTTCTATGAAGTCATCAAAGAACTTGAGGAAAAGGGTGCTAGGGCTTTCATACTAGGCTGTACAGAGTTATCCGTCGCATTGGATATGTATAGCTTGAAAGGTGATTTTATTGATCCGTTGTTGATCTTAGCTCGTTCAGCAATAGAATATGCAGGAGGGAAGACAATTGAACAATCAAAAACGTATTAGTGATTTTGGAATCGAGATAGGCAAATTACCAAAAGGAAAACTAAATAAGATAACGGATGTGTCAGGAGTGAGTGTAGGCCATTTTACAATCGATACAGAAGATCATAAAACTGGCGTTACTGTTATTATCCCAAGCCCCAATAACATTTTTGAGAACAAACTCGTTGCCGCCTCACATGTGCTAAATGGTTATGGAAAAACAGTTGGATTGTTACAGATAGATGAGCTTGGGACTTTGGAATCACCAATATTTCTGACAAATACCCTTAATGTGGGGATTGTCCAAGACGCTGCCATTGAACACATGATTCAACAGTGTTCTCTTGACGGTATAACTCTTGAATCTATCAATACCGTGGTCGGTGAATGCAATGACAGTTACTTGAACAAAATACAAGATAGGGTAGTCCAAAAACAGCATGTGATGGCAGCCATTGACAATAGCAGTCAGAATTTTGAAGAGGGGAGTGTAGGCGCTGGAAGAGGTGTGTCCTGTTATCAACTGAAGGGTGGCATAGGATCATCATCTAGAGTGGTTAAGTTTGATTCTAGAGAATATCATATAGGTGTTTTAGTTCAGTCCAATCATGGATTACTGAAGGATTTGATTATTAATGGCAAGGAAATCGGAAAAGAGATAGACAAAATACACAAAGCGGAAAGGGTAGAGGAAAAAGGATCAATTATAATCGTTTTAGCGACGGATCTCCCACTAGAAAGCAGACAATTAAAGCGGATATGTAAACGAGTATGTGTAGGCTTATCCAGGTCCGGTTCATTTATTGGTAATGGAAGTGGAGAGGTTGTTATTGGTTTTTCGACTGGCAATTCAATAGCTATGAATTCAGATCAGGATTTCCATAATGTGACAATTATCAACGAAAATAAAATCAATGTCTTATTCAGAGCTGCAGCGGAAGCAACTGAAGAAGCAGTCTTGAATTCAATGGTAACTTCGGAAAAGACGGTAGGATACAAAGGTAATGTCAGGGAAAGCCTAGCAACTTACATTAAAGACGTGATGGGACTTTGTGATCGTTGAATAATAAAACAACTAATGACGCTTTTATCTCTTTCTGATATTATAGAAGGATAAAAGCGTTATTTTTGATCCGATGACTAACAGTGCTAAGACCCCCACTCCTATAAGTGGGAGTTAAGCACTGTAGAGTCCCTGGATAACGGTTTCTAAGGTTCAGATGACGTTTAAGACGCCAACTGAACGCAAAGAACCCTGTTTATGAAAGGTGTGATTAGATGGTTAAAAAAACAATGGTATTTGTATGGATTACAGTGACATTGATTGGCTTGTTGGCAATTAATCAGGACAACTCTGCCTACGCCAGTAACGTCAATCTGCTTCGGGTTGGATTTGACCCCAATCTACCACCCTACCAATACTACGAGGATGGCGAATATAAGGGTCTGCTCATTGATTTGCTCAAACAAATTGCCGAAGATAGCAATTTGGATATAGAACTGGTTCCTATGCCTTTGAATGAAGCCATTGAACAATTCAAATTAAAAGAGATTGACATGATTTTAGGAATCAGATATATGCGTTCACTAGAGGAAGTAATGGATTTTAGCGATAGCTTGGTTCAATCCAAAGTGTCTTTTATTATGCCAAATGAAAAATCAGAGGAAATTAGAAACAAGTTGAATGTTGAGCCTTTTATAATCGCTGTTGAGAGGGATTCGGCGGAATATGAGTTTGTCAAGAACATCAAAAAAGCCAATTTTAATCTGTCATTCAATCAGGAATCCGTCATTGCACTTTTGTTGATGGGAAGAGCGGATACAATGATTGGTGTTCGACATGTCGCCGAATACACATTTGACAAATACAATCTAACCGGTGAGTATACCATTAGTGATGTTTATGAAACTCCTGTATATTACCACCTTGGGGTAAGCCATGAAATGCCTGGGTTGATGAACCTTATTAATAACTCTTTAAGGGATATCAAACTCAGCGGTGTTTATGAGGATATATACAATAATTGGATTAATGACTTGAATCTGGAAAGACAGAAGCAGATGGTCAGATATATGACGATTTTATCCATAAGTGGTTTGTTTGTCCTTTTGGCGGGATTGCTTATCAACCTTCAACTGAAAAGAAAGGTTAATATAAAGACAAAAGAGTTAAGCAATTCAAACACGCAATTGGAGGAAAAGATTCTTGAAATCAGACAAAGCAATGATTTGAAGAATCTCATTGTGGAAAGCAGTCCTAGGAGCATTGTCATATTTGATAATGAGGGCAGGATTATGTCTATGAATGAAAGCTCATTGAAATTATGTGGTTGCGATAGACCATTGGTTGGCGAAAGTGTTTATGATCTTGTACCGATTAATCTGATGCTTGGTAGTATCGAGCGTGTTCTAAAAAATGGCGAAAGCTTCATAGAAAAGGAAATGGCGTATGTTACGCCTCAAAAGCAAATGACTTTCAGGTATGTCATTTATCCCTTGTTTGATTATGTAAAAACCACAAGAGGAGCTATAATAACAATTGAAGACATTACTGAAGAAAAAATCTTAAGGGCACAAGCTCAAGAAAAGGAAAAGAATCAGGCTTTGGTTCAAATCATATCAGGGATAGCTCATGAAATCAGAAATCCATTGACATCTATTAAGACATACATTGAATTGTTGCCAAGGAAGAAAGATAATGTGGAATTTCAAAAGCAAATTGCAACAGTTGTACCTCATGAAGTTGAGCGAGTAAACAAATTGATTGAGCAACTGATTGATTATGCAAAACCAAGAGAAAAAATTATTGAACTGGCAAATTTAGTAGATGTCATTGAGTATTGTGTTACACTATTCAAACCGGTTATTCAGAAAAATGGTATAATACTCAACAAGAAAATAGACAGAGACTATTTTATCATGGTTGACATGAATCAACTTAAACAAGTTATTATAAACTTATTTCTCAATGCGATCGATGCTATTAACGAACGAAAGTCGACAATCCAAGATGACAGAATCTATAGCATAGACATTGAGGTTTTTAAAAATGATGAACATGTCTGTATATCGATAGACGACAACGGTGTAGGTATGACTGAAGATGAACTGAAGAATGTTTTTGAATTATTTTACACAACAAAAGTTGGTGGCAGTGGCATAGGACTTCCTTTATCGAGACAACTAATAGAGGATAATGACGGAACTATTCACATAAGCAGTGATAAAAATAAGGGATCAACCATTCTCATAACTTTTAAAGGAGTATTTCATGAAGAAGAACATATTAATTATTGACGATGAAAAAGCCATATGCTCCTCTCTAACTTTTGCATTGGAAGATCAATACAATGTAGAATCAACAACAGACCCAAAAGAGGGACTTAAGAAAATGCTGACACAATATTATCATTTAGTGTTGCTTGATTTGAAGATTGGTAAGGTAGATGGGATAGATGTTTTGCAGGATATCAAGAACTTGACTCAGTCGACTCAAGTCATCATTATGACCGCCTTTGGAAGCATTATGTCATCAGTTGAGGCCATTAAAAAAGGAGCCTTTACCTATTTGACAAAGCCTCTGGATTTGGATGAATTAGGAAAAGCTATAGAACAAGCTCTCGAATACCAGCGCCTTCATGATAAAACTGGGTATGACAATAAAGATATAATAAATGGTGAGATTTATCATGGCATAATTGGCAAGAGTCCAGCTATGAGAGAGATTTTCGGATTGATTGAGAAGCTAAAAGATGTTGACACGAGCGTTGTGGTCGTCGGTGAAAGCGGAACAGGAAAAGAACTGGTAGCAAGAGCGATACATTATGCGGGCAAACGTAAAGATGGTAATTTTGTAGCTCTGAATTGTGCCGCTATTCCTGAGACGCTATTGGAAGAGGAACTATTTGGGCATAAGAAAGGAACTTTCACAGGCGCAATTGCTGATAAGAAGGGAAAATTCGAGCATGCCAATAATGGCACAATATTTCTAGACGAGATTGGAGATATGTCGATTCATCTACAGGCAAAGCTGCTGAGAGTTTTGCAGCAAAGGGAGTTTACTCCTTTAGGGGCTAATGATCCTGTTGCAATGGATGTGCGATTTATTGCCGCATCAAACAGGGATCTGAGAAAAATGGTAGATGATGGAAAATTCAGAGAGGATTTGTATTTCAGGTTGAATGTCTTTGAGATAGATCTGCCCCCACTTAGGCAGAGAAAAGAGGATATGCCTCTGCTGTTTAAACATTTTATCAGTGTTTTCAATAAATCCTTGAACAAGCAAGTGACAGGTTTCTCAAAAGAAGCCGAGGATCTGATGATTAGCTACGATTATCCCGGTAATGTAAGAGAACTAATTAATATTTTGGAATACAGTGTGTTATTGGCATCGGATGAAGTCATTAAGATTGATAATCTACCTGCGAAGGTTAGAAATATTTCAGCGAGAGAAAGTAGCGAGTTGGATCTTGGTATCGGCGTGAGTCTTGGCGTGGATAATCTGGCTGGACTTACACTTCAGGAAGCTGAGAAAAAATTGATTGAAGCGGCATTAACACTCAACAAAGGACATAGAAAAGCCACAGCAGCCATGTTGGGAATCAGTGAGAGAGGGCTTAGAAATAAAATTAATGAGTATGAAATAAGATAGACACCGCACGGCAAAAATTGCCGTGCGGCAATTTTTGCCGTGTCAATAGATGACATTTAGATTAATACAGTAACTATGATAAAAGTCTAGAATAGCATAGAAGTGTTGTTATAAGCTGTTTTATTGGGTTGTTAATGTGTTTTATTATTGGACAAAATCATTGGCACGATAATTGCTATATTATTAGGTAAGTAAGAAAACATCTTTAAGGAGGAAACATTTTATGAACAAAAAAAGAATAGCAGCTTTATTGTCAGTTGTTTTGGTATTAGCGATGGTTTTAAGCGCATGTGGTGGAACAACACCAGCACCAACTACTGCTGCACCAACTACTACAGCAGGAGCTGAGACGACAACAGCTGGCGAACCGGAATTAGATAGAAGTCAATACTTTATAACAGTAGCGACTGGCCCAACCAGTGGTTTGTATTATCCAATTGGTGGTGCTTTCTCAAGTGTATTCCAGAACAAATTGGGTTATAAATCATCAGCTCAATCTACTGGAGCTTCAGGAGAAAACATCAATCTTATTCTAACTGGTGGCGCTGAAATGGCAATAGCCATGTCAGATGCAGTAGCTCAAGCTTATGATGCTTTTGGCGCTTTTGAGGGCAAAGAACCTGCTACAGACTTAAGAGCAATAACAGGTTTATATCCAAATTACGTTCAATTAGTTACAACAGAGGCTTCTGGAATCACTAAATTTGAAGATCTTAAAGGCAAAAAAGTAGGTATCGGAGCACCAAATTCAGGTGTTGAGTTGAATGCAAGAGTTATGTATGAAGCTCATAACATGACCTATGAAGATAGCTCTGTAGATTATTTGAACTATGGAGAAGCTATAGATCAAATGAAGAATGGTATGGTTGACGCTGTTTTTGTAACAAGCGGAATACCAAATGCAACAATAATGGAATTAGGGACAACTAATACGATCGTTCTTGTTCCTATAGAAGGAGAAGGCCTTGCTAATCTAATAGCAAAATATCCTTTCTTTGTACCGGAAGTGATTCCAGCTGATGTATACGGGACAACATCGGACACAAACACTGTAACTGTAAGAAATATCATGATGGTTAACAGTAGTTTACCAGATGATGTGGTTTATGATTTGACAAAAGGGATATTTGAAAACATAGGTGATATACAAGCATCTCATGCAACTGCTCAAAAGCATATTACATTAGAAAATTCACATGTTGGCGTTGGAATTCCTTTCCATCCAGGTGCAATTAAGTATTATGAAGAAAAGGGTATGAACTAAACACATAATGAAAACTAATAACAATAAGATGAAGCATTTACGTGCTTCATCTTTATTCAAAAAAATACTTATCGCAATCATAACAATCATATTGGTTTATATAACGATTATCTACATAAGTAGTAGAGGATCAAAGGTCTTGGTGATTTCTCATCAAGAAACAGAAGAAATCTATTTGATGGAAAAGATACAGCCTGGAGATACACTTCATTTCAAATGGATTCATTCGTTTGAGCATATTCCCTGGACTGAGGAATTTGAAATCCTTGATAATAATCAATTGGCATTACACATTATAACAGTTGCTGGATTTGGGGCTGGTATTCCTGAAAATAAAGGCACAGTTTCGATTGTAGATGGTATAATTATCATGAGTGATATCAATGAAATCTTCGAAGAAATCAATTGGATTAATTCCAACACTGCGCTAGTGTTTATTGGTGTCAATGACAAGGAATTAATTAAGGGAAGTGATCTTCCCCATCATGAATTATTGAAATTAAGAGTAGAGGAGAGAGTATTCATATGGCCAAAATTACACTAGACCCTAAGCAAGAAATACTGGACGAGAAGCAAGTAGAAATACTGGAAAAATATGATAAAGAATCAAAAGTAAGAAGATTTGCCAACAAGAATATTGCCAAAGCCATCTATTGGATTGCAGTATCTGTATCTATGTATCATTTTATAACCTCATATTTCGGATATCCTGCAACCCATAAGCATCGTTCTTTGCATGTTGCAATGATGCTTTTTATGACTTTTTTCCTCTACCCAGCAACTAAAAAAAGCAGTAGAGAAAAAATGGCTTGGTATGATGTAATATTTGCCTTGATGGCAGCATCTGTCCCATTATATGTTTGGACTAACTATGTTGGCTTCATCAGTCGGATGGGTATGCCAAACACGATGGACGTCATCATGGGGACTATTTTAATCCTGTTAGTTTTGGAAGCTTCCAGAAGAATCTCTGGATGGCCATTGGTTATATTGAGCATGTTGTTCATCGCTTATGGTTTGTTTGGACAAAGCATGCCGGGAATATTTACGCATAGGGGTTATTTATGGCCTCAACTGGTCAACCACATATTTATCAATACAGAAGGAATTTATGGTACTTCAGTCAGTGTTGCCTCAAGCTATATTTTTCTCTTCATATTGTTCGGATCTGTAATGAACAAATCAGGCATGGGACAGTTCTTCAATGATATTGCATTGGCTCTTGCTGGACATACAAAAGGTGGACCCGCAAAAGTTGCTGTTATTGCCAGTGGATTTTTGGGTAGTATTAACGGATCGGCAGTCGCCAATGTTGTAACCACTGGTGCTTTTACAATCCCTCTTATGAAAAAGACAGGTTACAGTAAGGAATTTGCTGGATCCGTAGAGGCATCTGCTTCTGTAGGAGGACAGTTATTGCCACCGATTATGGGGGCTGCTGCATTTATTATGGCTGAGATGCTTGGTGTCAAATATAGTGTTATTGTGATAAGTGCGGCGATTCCAGCCCTGCTATACTATTTTGGTATTTTGGTTCAAGTTCAGTTGAGGGCTTCAAAAAATGATCTTAAGGGAGTTCCTAGAGAAGAATTACCGAGGGTTAAGGATGTAATGGCAGCTAGAGGTCATCTGATCATTCCAATATTGTTTTTACTATACATGCTTTTATTTAGCGGTAGAACTGTTATCTTCTCAGCTTTTCTGACTATATTGGTCACAATCGGTGTTAGCATGTTAAAAATTCAGACAAGAATGAGCTTGAAAAATATCATTGATGCATTCGAAGAGGGTGCTAAATCCACGGTATCTGTAGCAGTTGCTTGTGCTGTTGTTGGTATCATAATCGGCGTTGTTAGCGTTACCGGCTTTGGACTTAATATGGCTAATGCAATTATTCAAGTAGGAAAGGCAAATCTACTGGCAACATTGTTCTTGACCATGATTACTTGTATGATTCTTGGTATGGGATTACCTTCAATACCAGCTTATCTAATAACGGCCACCATGGCTGCACCAGCGTTGATACAGCTTGGCATACCGGCCATAGCAGCACACATGTTTGTATTCTATTATGCTATGTTTGCCAATTTAACACCACCTGTCGCTTTGGCATCATTCGCCGCTGCAGGTGTTTCTGGAGGCGATCCAATGAAGACAGGGGTGCAATCGGTTAAGCTTGCTTTGGCAGGATTCATCGTCCCGTATATGTTTGTTTATAATACAGCATTATTGTCAATCGATACAACGCTTCTAATTAGCGTCAGAATCATTATAACCTCAATGCTCGGTGTCTTTATGATTGGTGTTGCAACAGAAGGATTCTTCATTAAAAAGGTGAATTTCTTCTTGAGAATAATTGTATTCGCTGCAGCATTGCTAATGATATCTGCAAACGTGTACCAGGATTTTATGGGTCTTGCCGTACTGGCGGCTTTGATCATAATTCAAAGAATAAAAAAACCTGTAGCGACAATATAAATAAAAACATGCAAGTTATTAAGAGCGCAATGCATCTTGTCCTGACACAAGATAGTTGCGCTCTTTTAGATTTAAATTTGTCCGATAACTAACAGTGCTAAGACTCCCACTTCTATAAGTGGGAGATAAGCACTGTAGAGTCGCTGGATAACGGTCTCTAAAGTTCAGGTGGCGTTTCAAACGCCATCTGAACCCAAGAGCCCTGTTGATCAAACAATAGCTACTGGTAAAGAAGGGATATATCCTTGTAATGAGAAGGATAATCATTTATAATTTAAGCAAAGCTTGCTAGCCTGATACAAAGATATTGGCTTAACTTAAGGAGGTAAGAAATTGCATAAACAAGATGAAGAAAAAAATCAAATTATTTCTCTGTTACAAAGAATTCAAAAGGGATATACTGAAAGAGATTTAGATCAGGAAAATCAAACAAATGCATTTTTCTTATCCCATTACATTTTATCCGATGACTAACAGTGCTAAGACTCCCGCTTCTATCCGATGACCAACAGTGCTAGACTCCCACTTATAGTAGTGGGAGTCTAGCACTGTAGAGTCCCTGGATAATGGTTTCTAAGGTTCAGGTGGCGTTTCAAAAGACATCTGAACCAAAGAACCATGTTGATCCACCTGGTAGGCTGGAATAGGGTATAATTATAAGTATCAACAAATTATGAACTATATCAAAACCAAT
>JAHRFV010000011.1 GCA_019084435.1 Dethiosulfatibacter sp. | reverse complement strand
TTTTCTGGGGGCATCATTTTTTTGATGATATTGTATTTGAATTCCTGGCTGTATCGGGGCATGTTTTTCCTCCTCTGGGGCTCCTTTTCTTCAACTATACTTTAGGAGGAGGTCTATGACAACTATCCTAACACAGGGGGTGACCAACCTTGAACTAGTGTTGAACATGCTTGCAGAAGCATCAACAACTGAAATTTCAAAGGGAAAGAATCCGAAGACATTTAACGAAAATAAGTCTGTGGCCCGGCAAGGTGGACTAGTAGCTAATGCTGCAAAAAAACAACTAGAAGAAACTACAGGTAAAAAAGTTGTAACAGGCAAAAATGCAAATGAGATTAAAAAGCTTAAATAGGTTGAGCGAATACGCTATAAATAGGTTTTGTGGATTTCAACTAGATATACCAGTTGAAGAGGGGTGAGGATTTTTCCACTGCAAATCTAATGGTGGAGTCAGGCTCTTTGATGAAAGAGGGGAATGTCACCATATGTGTTAAAATAAATATGAAAGGATTATTAATGGATATTTTAAGGACAGAAATAAGATTAGAGACAAGACTTGTGGGATCAATAGAAGGTAATTTCTATATTCCATCCTATCAGCGGGGATATCGTTGGGGAAGAGAAGAAGTGACTCGATTGTTGGATGATATTTATTCGAATGGTACAGGCAATTATTGCTTACAACCCATTGTTGTCCGAAGAAGCTTTGATAGATTTGAACTAGTAGATGGACAACAACGCCTGACATCGCTATATCTTATTTACAAGTACATGAATACAGCCAGTTCTGGATTTTTAGATGAACCAAAATTTTCATTGTTTTATGAGACACGGATAAAATCACAAGGATTTCTGTCTACTCTTGATAAGTCTATGAAAGTGGATAATATTGATTTTTGGTTTATGTGCGATGCTTATGATACGATTGAAAAATGGTTTGAGAAAAAAGACAAGAAATCCACGTTGACCAATATCAATAAATTCTTTGATGAGAATGTAAAGATTATCTGGTATGAGGTTGATGAATCAGAAGATGCCATAGCATTATTTACTCGTTTAAATATTGGGAAAATACCTCTTACGAGTGCTGAACTTGTAAAAGCGATGTTTCTAAGTCGTGATATCAACGGGAATATGAGTCGTGCGAAGCAGGAAGAGATTTCCTTGCAGTGGGATAATATTGAAAAGGAATTACACAATGATTCTCTCTGGTATTTCCTTTCAAATAATGACAAGAACCATTATCAGACCCGGATTGACTTGATACTTAATCTTATTTCCGGAAAGCCCGCTGATAATAAGGAAAAATATTTTACCTTCTTCTATTTTGACGGATTGAGAGAGAGTGAGAATCTTAGCGATATGTGGAGAAAAATCCAACATACCTATCTTATCGTTAAGGACTGGTTTGAAAATCATGAGTTATATCATAAGATAGGCTATTTGATAGCGTCAGAAACAGAAACCTTACAAAAGATATATGAATTATCAAAAGATAAGACGAAGCATCAGTTCAATTTGGATTTAAATAACAAAATCCGTAAGAGTATTGAAAGTGGCACCAATTATGCGGAGCTGAACTATGAAAAATCAACAGATTACGGACGTATTAGTAGGCTTTTGCTTTTATTCAACATTGAATCCGTCAGACAAAACGGAGAACAAACACAGTGGTTCCCATTTAACAAGTTTAAGTTTCGTGAAAAAGGAAAGGTTTCATGGAGCTTGGAGCATATTCATGCGCAGCAATCAGAAGGCATGAAGACACAGGATAACTGGAAAGAATGGCTTAGGTTACATGTTCCTTCTGTCAAATCTCTTGATGGTGACAACAACTTATTGATTGATGAAATGCAAATCGCAATTGAAAAAATCAAGTTGGAAAGGCAAGAGTTTGAAGGACTTCAGGAAAGAGTCATAAAGCTACTATCTGTATCCGGAAATACAGAGTATTTACATTCAATATCCAATTTAGCTTTGTTGAATATAAGTGATAATGCGGCTCTTAGCAATTCCACTTTTGATGTTAAAAGAAACTTGGTGATTGAAATGGATAAAGCTGGTCAATATATCCCGTTTTGCACAAAGATGGTTTTTTTGAAATATTACACTTCTTCTGGAGATAATCAATTGCATTTTTGGGGACAGGCAGATCGAGATGCCTATATCAATGCGATTAATAGTGTGCTAAAAGATTATCTCAATGAAGTGATTATGACTGAAAAGGAGAATGAGTAATATGGGTGCGACGCTTCAATCTTTTATTAGTATTTTCAATACAAACCATGAAGTAGATGGAGAAATTGTTCAACTTAAAAATATTACTATTCCACTTATACAACGTGATTATGCTCAAGGAAGGCAAGATTCAGAAGTTCAACGCGTAAGAAAAAGGTTTTTGGATTCATTGCATCGCGCTATTGTTGAGAAACCCATAACGTTGGATTTTATATATGGTGATGTGGATGGGAATGGCGTCATGACACCGCTTGACGGGCAACAGCGGCTCACGACATTGTTTCTTCTTCACTGGTATGCGGCAAAAAGAGAAGGAATTGTTACTAACGAGTATTCATTTCTCAAGAAATTTAGTTATGAAACCAGATACAGCGCGCGTGACTTTTGTGGTTATTTGGTTGATTTTACGCCATCTTTTGAACAGAAGCCATCTGAAGAGATTATTAACCAGTCATGGTTCCCTTTGGACTGGAAAAAAGATCCAACGATTAGTGCGATGCTTGTTATGTCTGATGCAATTTCAGAAGTATTTGGAGGAGTCCAAAATATTTGGGAAAGGTTAAATGACAATGCCATTAGTTTTTATTTTTTGCCCGTAAAAGATATGGGATTGACAGATGAGTTGTATATAAAAATGAATTCGCGTGGTAAACCATTAACTCCATTTGAACATTTCAAAGCAGAGTTTGAGCATAATTTAAAGATAATTGATAAGGATGTTGCTAAGAGAATCATAAAAAAAATCGACCTGGATTGGACTGACATGTTGTGGCGATATCGTGGTGATGACAACATTATTGATGATGAATTCTTACGTTATTATAAATTTGTTTGTGATGTCATATGTTATGAGAACGGAGATTCTCCACAGGGCAAAAGCAGTGATGAATTTGATCTCATGAAGCAATACTTTTCAAAATCAAATGAAAATGCCATGAAAAACATAGAAACTTTTGAAAAGTATTTCGATTGCTGGTGTAATTTAGACGAAGTCGAATCTCCTGAAAGCTTTTTTGTGAGTTTTTTATCCCATGTGCATGAAAATGATAAAATCAGGATTGAGAACAGGTATGCTATTGATATCATGGAAGACTGCCTGCGTAACTATGGGATTTTTTCAGGAAAGAATAGGCAGTTTCCTTTGAATCGTATAGTTCTATTGTATGCAATGATTTGCTATCTACTTAACAGAGATAAAATAGATAAACATGATTTTACGAGAAGAATTAGAATAATTAACAATTTGATTCAGAATTCTGAAGATGAAATTAGTGATAGTGAGCTTAGAAGCAGTGGTAATCGAATGCCAGCTATTCTAAAGCAGGTTGATTATATTATAATGTCAGGAGTAATAGATGATTCTATTGACAAAAACTTTAATATTAATCAACTGGCAGAGGAAAAAGAAAAACAGAAATGGTTAATCTATAACCAAGACAAGGAAACATTACTTTTTGAGCTAGAGGATCATTTTTTACTAGAAGGGCAGATAGGGATTGTAGGTCTGGAGAATTTTGACTACTTTCAAAGGTTTAAATCATTATTTGAGTGCGACTGGGATTTAATTGATTGTGCTTTAATGTCTATTGGCAATTATTCTCAGAGAGAGCAGAACAACTGGCGATATCAATTAGGTTCCAAAAGAAACTTGAATGCTTGGCGAAACTTATTTCACAAAAGTTCAAATGCTGGATTTTCTGATACAAAGAGAATCTTGGCGGATTTATTGTCCAGGGCAGATGTATTCACAAATGATGTTCTTGAAAAAGTCATACATGACTTCATATCTGATTGTGAAAAAAACAATATATTTGAATGGCGATATTATTATGTGAAATATGATATTTTTAGACCTGGCAGTTATGGTAAGTATTATTGGAGAGATTTTACAAGTAATCCCTATGTGATGAGTGTTATGAAAACAAATTCTCAGATTTCGCAGAATTCTTATAATCCTTTTTTGAAGGTAGCTGATGAGAAAAACCTTTCCAAAGAGGATTGGGGAGAACGGATTATTTTTAAAGACAATTATATTGTTTGTACCAATTCAGCATTCGAGATTAGAAAACAGATCACAGATGAAGAAATAAGTAGAATCGTGATTAACCAGAATGCATCAGGGATTGACGTGGAAGATAGAATAATTAAACTTAAGAAATATTTGCAATCTTTTGCTTAAGGATTTTAGTCTATCAAGGTGTATTGATATTTAAGACTTTAAAAGTGTTTGATTGGGTTATCTGCCCCCGCATCAGGAGGGCGCAAGATTGCTGTTTGATATTAACAGGCAAAACTATCGTATGGAAAACTCATTAACAAAACAATACCGACGGATGAATACTCCGGCTCAGATTGTTCCGCCTATCCGGTTTAGTGATACCTTGTTTCCGGTAACTTGATACCGCATTATTTTCAAGGTCCTCTTGACAATGAACCTAACATGCCATTCCTCATTATCAAGAGGATTTCGCAGCATAAACGCTGCTAGTTGTATTATCATACCGGAATTGAGGTATCAATAAAGCCTGACACTCGCATTAAATACACAAGAATAATTCACGGTACTGGCAATTGTATTTTTGATTGCCAAATGTTGCGTTTTTTATTGCCAAGTATAGGCCATCGGAAAGGACATTCATTTATCATATTTTTATACTCTTAAAATCCCATCATCTTGCGATTAAGGCTGCTACCTTATCTGCAAAATTACCTGACAATTTCTCCTGCCAATAAGGGATGGACAATCTCAATGATTTTAGTGCATTTTGGTGCTTGCTATCGCCAAGTTCATGCTTTATTTTCTCAATAAAATATTCTAAATCACTTAATTTCATTGTTCTGGTGTTAGGTTCGCCCTTTACTAGACTAGATAGAATATTCAGATAAATCAATGCACTACCGCGATTCATTCCTGTTTTATTGTATATTTCCGTGCTTAAATCACTGATCTCACCAGATCCCTTTAGATACCTCAAAAAGCATCTCCACACTTCCTCAATCATAGCTTGTGTAATTTTGTTATTGCTGCGTGATATCGTACCAGTTTCATCATCAAGGTTATTGTTAGAATAGTCAACGATTTTGGGTGTTATTTGAGTCGATACAGGTGCTATCATTGTGAAAGGCATACCCTTTTCTAATTTAACCCGTCTTAAAAAAATGTTGATTGCAATCTCCATATTCATTCCAAGGGAATGTAGGATCTTCTCCGCCTCATGTAATGTCGCTTCGTCAATATTAATTTCTATCTTTGCCATTTTGGATACCTCCATAGATTATTATTTACTCTAATTTACTATATCATAAATCTAATTACTAGTAAATAGAAAATAATGTAAATACAAGTAAGAAATTACTATAAATTCAAAGTAGAGTAAATCGTCAGAAGTTAAAGTGAATTTGTTTTTGAAGATGTAACTTAAATCATGAATGCCTCCAAAGCAGTCAACTCTTTACTATAAATGGTTGAACTGCTTGGAGGTATTTTAAACATAAAAACATTTTATTGACATAATAGACAGACTGGTCTAATATTAATAGATAATACATAGAAGGATGATTGGATGGATAGTAAGCGCACAATAAAAGATGTATTTAATCCCAACTGAGAATATGAGACAATAGGACATAATGCAACACTTTTAGAGTAAACACAAGTGTTGTAAAGACTTTAAAAGTCTCAGGAGGGATTCATATGGACATGAGAAGCGTCAATCATCAGGCAAAAATGATTGAATGGAAAGAGCTGATCACCGAATGTCGAAGAAGTGGCAAAAGCGTCAAGGAATGGTGCGAGGAAAACTCAATCAAACCCAGTGTGTACTACTACTGGTTAAGAACAGTCAGAAATGATGCACTCGTTCTGGCAAACAAACAGGACGGTGTTCCCCAGCTGCAGTTTGCCCAGGTCAAAATCAAGGAAGAAACACCTGCGTCAAGCCAAAACGGCAGCACCTGCGCAGTGCTAAGATCAGGTTCCTTCTCCCTGGAAATCACCAATGGAGCAGACCTTAAGGTACTCGAGCACGTATTAAGGATGCTTGGCAATCGATGCTAGCTGAGTTGGGATCATCCATCAAGATATACATCGCCTGTGGCCGTACAGACATGAGGAAATCCATTGATGGTCTATCCGCTATCGTCTCGCAGAACTTCAAGCTTGATCCCTTTGACAAGAATCTCTTCATCTTCTGTGGGAGAAAAAGCGACAGGATCAAAGCGATCTTGTGGGAAGGCGATGGGTTCCTTCTTTTGTACAAAAGACTAGAGGACGGCAGGTTCAAATGGCCAAAGGATGAGACGGAAGTCATGGAACTGACCCCGCAGCAGTACCGATGGTTGATGGAAGGACTGTCCATACACCAGAAAAAAACCATTTCAAATGTAGAGGGAAAAACGATTCTCTGAATGCTTGAAACTACTGAAAAATACAGTATTTCAGGCATTTTTTGATTGTTTTTGTAGCCCATAAATGGTATAATGAGATAGACGTTAAACTAGAAGAAAGGCTAAATTCCAATGACTGAGAACACGCTGATAAAGACCCTTCAAGAGACAATTGAATTGCAGAACAAGACCATAGAAGGTCTGAGAGAAGAACTGAAAAAGG
>JAHRFV010000107.1 GCA_019084435.1 Dethiosulfatibacter sp. | reverse complement strand
TCTGAAAGAAATAAGGATCAATAGAGGAATTAGCCTTGATAATGTTGCGAGCCTGACAGGTGTCAGCAAAAGCATGCTAGGCCAGATTGAGAGGGGAGAATCAAACCCTACAATTGCCACGCTTTGGAAGATAGCCAGCGGTCTCAAAGTCTCTCTGTCATCGCTTATACAGAAGCCTGTTGAAGAAAACAAGGTTATCTATAAATCAGATTTATCAGCCATCATAGAAGACAATGGCAGATATAGGATCTACCCATTTTTTCCCTTTGAAGAGGGTAGAAAGTTCGAGATGTATCAGGTTGTCGTAGCGCCGGGTGGTAGGTTGAATGCCGAGGCTCACAACAAGGATACTCTAGAGATGGTAGTTGTGTATGAGGGTCAGCTGGAGATAACAGTTGAAGGAACCGAATTTCTTCTCAATAAGGATGATGGATTTGAATTTAGAGGGGATAAAGTTCATTCCTACAAAAATTCAGGAGATACAGAAACCAAGATGTCAGTCATTATCTACTACCCAGACTAAACAAAAAACAAAAGGGACGGTTCCTTTTGTTTTTTGCAAATAATTAATCAATAGAATTTCTAATTCATAAAACAAGGAGGTAAAAATGAAAAGATTTATAACAACAAAAAATGCTCCAGCAGCGGTGGGACCTTATTCCCAGGCAGTGGAGACAAATGGGACATTGTATGTATCAGGTCAAATTCCTTTTGTGCCTGAAACCATGACGCTGGTCAGTGATGATATCAAGATCCAGACAAAGCAATCTTTGGAAAATATCAAAGCGATTATCACCGAAGCGGGTTACAAGTTGGAAGATATCGTCAAGTGCCAGGTTTTCCTAAAGGATATGAATGACTTTGTAGCGGTAAATGGTGTGTATGAAGCGTTTTTTGAAGGGCATAAGCCAGCGAGATGCGCCGTGGAGGTTTCTAGACTGCCTAAAGATGTGGGCGTAGAAATTGATGCTATAGCAGTTAAATAAATCGACATAGGAAATGAAGTATATAAGTGTAAAAAAAGACAATGCTGTTGATAATTTCGCATTGTCTTTTTTTATGGTCTTTAGTTAAATTTGATTGTCATTCTAACTGATACTAGCAACACCTGTAATGAAGGCTCCAAAGAATCTTTCGAGCTTTTCAATTTTAAAGCCTGATTCTTCAATCACCTTATCGGTTTCTCTGCTAAGGTTGCATCCCCCTGCAATTTTTGTCCATTGATGGTTGGCCTTGTGAAAAACCTCCCTCATTGGATTGTGGAGGGGTAAGACATGCTCGATGAAGAATATTCTACCATCAGGTTTCAATACCCTTTTTATTTCCTTGAATCCAACATATGGATCGGTTACGCTACAAAATACTAACGTGAAGACAACACTGTCCATAGATCCAGATGGGAAGGGTAGACTCTGTGCATCTGCCTGAAGTATTTTGACATTCAAGTGCTCAGGATATTTATGATCTGTGAGCGCTGGTGATAGTTCCTGGTCTGTGATAGTCAGTGACTTGAGCTTGTTATAATCATAATACTTTAAATTGGTTCCCGTACCAGCACCTATTTCAAGAACATCTCCAGTGACATCTTTAAATACATTCTTTCTTTTTCTGTTAAGCAAGAATGTTTCCAGAGGCAGCATGAATAAATCATATGCAAAATCTGATAAATATTTCATTGTGAGTCATCTCTTTTCTTTTTAAATGATAATTATTATCATTTATTATAGCACATTTTTAATATCCCGTAAAGACATCTGTTTTAATTTGGTTTTTTTCTATGCCTAATCCAATGAGTTTATCAGTCAAAAAACTGTTCATGCCTGGTGTTCCTGCAATGTAGTAAAGTGCTTTGTTTTCGTGCTCTGAAGCGAACTCAGCAATTTTGTCAGTAAAAATGTTTCTATCAGAGATGAATTCCAAATCAAGACCCTCGTACTTGGCATTGATATCCAGTAGGGTCTGTTCATAAGCAAACTCACCCCTATCATCGGAGTAGAGCACTTTAATAAGAGTCGGATTGATGCCAAGCTCATCAATTTGCTTCATAAATGCCCTAACAGGTGTAATGCCGATGCCACCTGCCATTACACAGGTAATCTGTTTGTAGTCGTCAAGAATGAACTTGCCGACTGCACCATCTATTGTCATGATATCACCGGGCTCAAGAAGCAATAGGTTTTTTTTATAATCGCTTGGAATTTCAATGATTCGGGTAGAGAAGATCATAGTCTTTTCTTCCTTTATCGATGCAAAGCTGAAGATTCTAAAATCCTTGTCCTCAATCTCTCTGTCTGTAAATCTGAAGATTCCATGCTGACCTGCTATCCACTGAAAATCTTCTGGCACGTCAAATACGAAAGAGTATATATCACTTGTTTCCTGAATAATCTCTCTCAGAATAATTTTAATTTTTTCTTTTGATTCTCCCATTTCAACACTCCCTTTTCTTTGTTTATTCAATTATACCACTTTCTTTATTCTAATCAATACGGACAAGGCTTGATTAATAAAAGAATCTATAATATTATTATGCTAATAATTGTTTACATAAACTAGGAGGATATCTTGAATAAGAAAATAATAATAACTGAAGTCGGACCGAGAGATGGCTTTCAGAATGAAAAACAAATACTGGATACTGCAACGAAAGCAGAACTAATCAACAAATCCATTGACGCAGGATTTAAATCCATTGAATTTGGATACTTCGCTGATCCTGCAAGAATACCGGAACTAGCAGATGCAGAAGGGGTTTACAAGCTTCTAAACAAACCTGCGGATGTGGAGTTGAAAGCTTTGGTGGAAGATATTGATGGACTGAAACGTGCCATAGCAGTCGGTGTGAAAAGCGTCAAAATATCTGTTTCAGCCAGCAACACCTATAATTTAAAGAAATTTCAAATGACAAGTGATGAAACACTTGAGACCATAAGAGACAGGGTTGAGTTGGCAAGGAATAACGACATCAAGCTTTCCTGTGGTGTCTCTACGTCTTTTGGATGCCCTTATGAGGGCAAAATGACAATCGAGACGATCAATCGCGTAGTGAAAAAACTGATTGACATGGGGATTGAAGAAATATTTATCGCCGATACTGCCGGCATGGGTAATCCCAGAGAGGTAAAGGAAGTCTTTTTGTATTTCATCAACAAATATCCCGATACCACCTTCAGTGCTCACTTTCATAACACGAGAGGCATGGGATTGGCAAATGCATATGCTGCAATGGAGGCTGGTGTTACAAGATTTGACAGCTCTTTCGGAGGACTTGGCGGGTGTCCATATGTGGCTGGCGCTAAAGGTAATGTCTCTTCAGAGGACCTGATTTACATGACACATGAGATGGGATATGAAACCGGTGTGGAGCTGGATAAAGCCATTGAAGTCGCCCGATATCTCGAAAAGGTCTATGGAAAGGAAATGAATAGCTATATTTTGAAGGCTGGTAAGGCCACAGACATCATAATATAGGTGTTTTCAGTCATTTCAATTGAAGTTAAATACACTTTTGGTGTATAATGTATTTATGCTAAAGAAAACTGCGAAGCATGAAAACCACGGCATGTTTTCTCGATTGAAATGACAACAACTACATATTAAGTTATTGCTGGTTATTGTAGATATGAGACTGCAGGAAACATGCGTTCATTCGATCCAAGAATGGGGTGGTTTTCTATGTAGTCTTTTTGTTTACTTATTTAGTGTATATGAGGGAGGAAATCATGAAGATCAGAGACAGGATGTGCAGAGTTGATTCCGTAGAAAAGATTAACGGCAAGGTCAGGTATATTGAGGATATTGATTTTGAAAATCTTCATTATGCCAGAACCCTTCGAAGCAGCATAGCTAAAGGAGAAATCCTAGGTATTGATTACCCGGATATCCCTGAGGGAATTTGGGTGGTGGATGCTTCAGATACACCGGTCAATGAAGTTTTGATGATTAAAGGCGATATGCCGGTGTTTGCTGATACTACAGTTAATTATATTGGAGAACCGATTGCATTGATTGTGGGAAAAGATAAACAGCAGGTCATAGAATTCATGAATGGAATAGTTGTCAATTACCGTGAGGACAAAGGCATATTCCATATGAACGAATGCAGGGAACATGAAGACAGGACTTATTCATCCTATCAATATCAGAAAGGCGATATTGGCGAGCTTGATTATGACGATACATTTGAGAAGGAATATTCAACTGGCTATCAGGAGCAGCTTTATATGGAAAAGCAAGGTCTGGTTGGGGAATATTCAGACAATATACTGACAATCTACGGATCTATGCAGTGCCCATATTATATCAAAAATGCACTGATTCATAGCACAGAATTGCCTGGAGACAATATCAGGGTAATTCAAAATACCACAGGTGGCGCTTTTGGCGGCAAAGAGGAATACCCCTCTCTGATGGCGTGTCAATTGGCTGCTGCAGCATTGAAAATCAAAGCACCTGTAGAACTCATATTTGATAGAAGAGAAGATATTTTATATACGACTAAACGACATCCATCCCAGACAAGAATCAAAACCTATTTGAAGGAACGAAAGATTGTCGGAATGGAATTCTTATATGAACTCGATGGAGGTCCATACTGGGGACTTACCGATGTGGTTTTACAGCGGGGAATCCTTACACTCACCGGATGCTATAATATTGAGAATGTAAAGGTAGTGGGCAAGGCATATAAAACCAACAACATTTTCACAGGCGCGTTTAGGGGCTTTGGCTCACCTCAAAGCATGTTTGCCTTAGAGCAGCATATGAATCAATTGGCACGTTATCTGAATAAGGATCCAATAGAGTTCAGAAGGCAGTATTTTGTAAAGAAAGGTGACTTATCAGCAACATCAGGTATATTCAATGAGACAATCATGCTCAAAGAAATGGCAGATAAGCTTGAAAAAATGTCAGACTATGAAGAAATCAAAAACAAGAAGGATTTTTATCATGGCGTTGGTGTGGCGTTCATTCCACATGGTGGTGGCTTTACAGGAGATGGAGAGGCCTCACACATTAAATCAGTGGTCAATCTAAAGAAGGATGAAAGCGGTTATGTACACATACTGGTATCCTCTGTAGAAATGGGTCAGGGAGCAAAAACGGTGCTGTCTAAAATAGTAGCATCGGTATTGGACATAGGCATAGAAAGAATCGTCTATGACGATCCGGATACCTTTAATGTACCTGATTCAGGACCGACTGTTGCTTCAAGAACCACTATGGTGGTCGGTGGTTTGCTGTATAAGGCTGCCGAAAAACTAAAATCACGCATGAATGAAAACGGTGAGGTTTTAATTACTGAAACTTTCAAGCAACCGGACCATATCAAGTGGGATCAGAAACATCTCAATGGAAATGCTTATTTATCTTATTCATGGGCTGCTGTCATTGCCGAGGTGGAAGTGGATCCCGTAACATTTGAAATCAATTGCACCAATATATACGGCATATATGATGTGGGATTGCCAATAGATGAGGATACATTTATCGGTCAGGTTCATGGTGGTGTTGCCCAGGGCCTTGGCTATGGAATGCTAGAGGTGATGGATAGCATCGATGGATTGATTCAGCAAAACAGCTTTTCATCATATGCAGTACCAACTGTAGCTGACATGCCAAGAATGTATACCGATTGGATCTATAATCCCTACAAAGAAGGCCCCTATGGCGCAAAGGCTGCTGGGGAGCTTACGTTGGTGGGGGTGGCTCCTGCAATAGCATCGGCTGTTCAGGATGCCATCGGAATAGAGATTAATGATTTGCCGGTAACATCAGAAAAAATATTAGCGGAGGTGTTGAGATGATTATAGCATTTGAACTCAACGGGGAACAGGTTACTGTAGAAACGACGCTATCAATGAGACTGCTGGACATCGTCAGAAACGACTTTGGTCTGACGGGCACAAAGGAAGGGTGTTCCGAAGGGGAGTGCGGCGCTTGCATCGTTTTTCTGGATGGCAAGGTGGTTAATTCCTGCATGGTGCCTATGAGCAATGTAATCGGAAGAAGTGTTGTAACTATTGAAGGGTTCTCGGAAACTGAAAGATATAAGCAGATTGAAACAGCATTCAGAAATGAGGGAGCTGTGCAGTGCGGGTTTTGTATTCCAGGTATGATTATGGCGGTAGAGGGCATTCTGAGATTGAACAAGCCACTGACAGATGAAGTTATAAAAGAGGGTTTATCAGGAAACATCTGCAGATGTACAGGCTACCAATCCATATATGAAGCTGTTAGAAGGCTTGGAGAGGAGGTGTGGCAAGATGTTCAATAGCATTAGACCCAATTCTCTGGAAGAGCTTCTTGAGATAATAGATAATGGTGACTATTATATTTTTGCAGGTGGAACAGATCTGTTTATCAGAAAAAGACAGTGGCAGGGTGCTGAAAGAAAATTTGATAAGGATGTGGTATTTATCAATCATCTTGAAGAATTGAGAGGCATTTTTGAAGACAAGGGCTATTTTAGATTAAAAACCTGTGTCACACAGGACGAGGTCGCTAATTCAACCCTTTTGCCAGATTATCTGAGGATTCCTTATGGATTGATGGGAAATCCTGCAATCAGGAATACAGCAACAGTGGGAGGAAACATTGTCAATGCCGCAAAGGTGGCGGACAGTTTGCCGCTCTTTTACGCTCTGGATGCTTCGATCGTGTTGAAAAGTATTCAAGTAGACAGGGTTTTAAGCATCAAGGATTTTATTTTTGGACGATACAAAACGGATCGAGCTGAGAATGAGATTATTTATGAGGTCATTATACCGAAAGAGGATTTTTCAGGATACAGATACAAAAAAATAGGATCGAGAAAATCCAGTATTTTGTCAAAGCTTTCAGTTTTTATAGTCTACAAAAAAGCACATGGCAAAATTGTTGACATAAGGGTATCGGTAGGAGCGGTAAATGATGTCCCAATCAGAAGCGAAGACGGAGAAAAGGAATTTATTAAAGACAACAATATAGATAAATTCTTGCTGACTATCAGAGAGATGATGGAAGGCGAGGACGATAGACGGTCCACTAAGCTATACAGGGAAGAGGTCAGTCTCAGAATCATCAAAAATTTTCTCGAAGAAATTTTGGAAGAATAGGAGCTTAATTATATGGAAAACATAAAAGAACAGATAAGGGAAGCATCCGGTAACTGGGAGAAAGAAATATTTGGTTTCCTTAAGGAAATTATTCAGATCAAATCCACCAGCACTAAAGAAAAGGATGTTGTTCAAAGAATCAAGAAGGAAATGGAAACCCTGGACTTTGATGAAATCATCATCGATAAGATGGGAAACATATTGGGAAGAGTTGGAAATGGAAAGAGAGTCATTGCATATGACGGGCATATAGATACAGTAGATGTGGGCAGTATCGACAATTGGGACTTCGATCCCTTTTCAGGAACTGAAGATGATCAATACATCTATGGCAGAGGCGCCAGTGACCAAAAGGGTGGATTCACTTCAACATTATTCGGCGCGGCAATCGCTAAAAAGTTGAATCTTCTGGATGACATCACCCTATGGGTGACCGGTACTGTACAGGAGGAGGATTGCGACGGCTTATGCTGGCAGCATATCCTTGAAGAAAAAACCATAGCGCCTGAGTTTGTTGTTCTGTCAGAACCTACAAGTCTCAACGTATATAGGGGACAAAGGGGACGGATGGAGATCAGAGTCGAGGTAAGAGGTCTCAGCTCTCACGGTTCTGCTCCTGAGCGAGGAGACAACGCAATCTATAAGATGGCACCCATTATTTTAGAGTTAAAGGAACTCAATGAGCATCTCAAGCATGATGATTTTCTAGGTAAAGGAACACTGACGATATCTGAAATATTCTACACATCACCATCCAGGTGTGCGGTGGCAGATGGTTGTAGCATATCTATCGATAGACGATTGACCGCAGGGGAGACCATGGCGTCTGCAATTGCTGAGATTAGGGAACTACCTTCTGTGAAAATGATGGATGCGAAGGTAGAGATGTATCGGTATGAGGCTAAGTCTTATACAGGACTTGAGCAATCAGTCGACTGCTATTTTCCCACATGGACATTGCCTGAAGACAGCATCTTCTGCAAGACACTAATCGATGCATGTGAGCAAACCTTTGGACAAAAGGCTCTATTAGACAAATGGACTTTTTCGACCAATGGTGTATCAATTATGGGTATGAAAGGCATTCCTTGCGTTGGATTTGGACCGGGAATGGAGAAGGAAGCACATGCTCCAAACGAAAAAATATTGAAGGAAGAAGTCATCAAAGCCGTCAATGTGTACGCTTTGATACCAACTATATATGGAGGGATAACCAAATGAACGGAACATTGAAAGGAAAACATTTTATAACGTTGAGAGAATGGAGCAATAACGAGATTGATTTTTTATTGGATGTAGCTGGCGATCTGAAAAGAAAATTCTACATGGATGTTCCGACACCTTATCTGCCTCTTAAAACAATTTTTCTAATGTTTTTTGAGCAGTCGACACGGACTAGAAATTCTATGGAGGCTGGAATAGCTCAGCTTGGTGGGCATGCAAATTATCTAGATACATCTTCCATGCAGATCAGTCATGGCGAATCCGCAAAGGATACCGGCACTATCCTGTCCAGCTTTGGACATGGGATAGCCTGTAGAAATTGCTTCTGGGAAATAGGAAACAAGTATCTTAGAGAGATGGCTGAGCATTCATCAAGGCCGATTATGAATCTCCAGTGCGACCTGTATCATCCGATGCAGGGAGTAGCTGACCTAATGACTATAAAGGAAAAATACGCCTCAACCAAGGGCGTCAAGGTTTCTATCATATGGGCTTATGCCACTTCACATAAAAAACCGATCAGTGTTCCATTGACTCAGGCGCTGCTTTTCCCGAGATATCAAATGGATGTGACGCTTGCCTATCCAGAGGGATTTGAACTGCCTGACTGGGCTATCGATGAGGCCAAAGAGAATGCAGAAAAGTATGGCGGAAGCTTTAGAATAACCCATGACATAGAGGATGCCTTCAGAGATGCAGATATCGTGATTCCTAAAAACTGGGGATCATGGAGCTCTAAGAATCCTAATGTGAATATTGATGATTTTAAGGACTGGAAATGCACTGAGAAGCTGATGTCCATCGCGTCCAAAGATGTCAAATATATGCACGCCTTGCCTGCAGACAGGGGAAATGAAGTCGAGGATTCAATTATTGACGGACCTCACTCCATCGTTTATCAGGAGGCTGAGAATAGACTTCATACAGCGAAGGCTGTCATGATGCTGACGATGTAAGGCAAAGAAATAGTTTGAATAATCATCAATAAACTGATGGAGGAGAATTGATATGTATAAAGTACCTGTAGTAGGACCGACATACGAGGAGATGCTGCACCCCTGGAAAATTGATCCCGACATAAGAAAAGCAGCAATAGATATGAAAAAAAGAGATCCACTGCACCCTCTGAATCTTTACAATATTAGCTGGCGGAATGGCAACAATGAGATTGGTTATTTTATCTTGCCTCCAAGCTTTACAAATATAAAAGCCAATATAGTGGTGATGTATGCCAAGGATTTTCCAACAGGAAGTCATAAGGTAGGACCTACCTACTCTGTGTTGACTGAAAAGACAGTACTAGGCGAGGTCGATCCTTTGAGCCACAGGCTGGTATGGCCATCAACGGGAAACTATGGCGTGGGAGGTGCCTGGGTCAGTAGTAGAATGAACTACGACTCCTTGGTTATTCTGCCAGAAGAGATGAGTCAGGAACGATTTGACCTGATTCGCGAATACGGATCTGATGTCATAGCGACTCCCGGCTGCGAATCAAATGTCAAAGAAATATATGATAAGACCAAGGAACTCAAGGCACAGAATCCTGAAAAAATAAGAATTCTCAATCAGTTTGAGGAATTTGCCAATTACCGATTCCACGAGTATGTCACAGGAAACTCAATGCTGGAGCTGGTGTCGGAATCAAATATCGGGAACGGAGAAATTGCAGCAGTTGTATTGACTGTAGGCTCTGCGGGCACTATAGCCAGTGGGGATAGAGTCAAGAAGGTATTTCCAAACGCTAAGGTCATCGCAGGTGAGCCTATTCAATGCCCTACTTTGTCTCTGAACGGATACGGGGGACATGACATTCAGGGCATTGGTGACAAGCATGTGACTTGGATTCACAACGTGATGAATTGTGATGGCGTGGTGCAGATAGATGACATGGATTGTAAGAGGATGCTCAAGGTGTTCAGCTCGGAAGAAGGCAAACAATACCTCAAATCGATGCTTGGAGAAGAGACTGTGGAGTTTATATCAGACAAGCTTGGCATATCGGGCGTTGCTAACATAATCGGAGCAATCAAGACTGCCAAATACTATGATCTGGACGAGGGTGAGAATGTTGTGACTGTTGCGACGGATGCTATTGACCGATATTATTCAGTTATGGACAAAATGCCCAAAATCGATGTCAATATAGCTAAAAACATATACGACAGAGCAATCAGGTTTCAAGAGCCTTCACTATTCTTTGAGGGAGACCGTTACAATAGACTGAGATGGCATAATTTGAAATACTACACCTGGGTGGAACAACAGGGCAGAACTGTTGAGGAGCTCAATTATCAGCTGAAGCAATCCTATTGGAATTGTCAGGCAGATAGGGTAAAAGAAATGGATAAAAAGATTGAAGAATACAGGGAAAAGCATCAGGTGGAGCTGAAAAACATACTAGGAGTGACAAATGTTTGATTTAGGGATTATTAACGGACGGGTGTATTTTGGGAAAGAGTATAGAGTAACAAATATTTATATAAAGGCTGGCAAAATAGTAGAAATAAGCAAGGAAATCTATGAATGTGAAAGGACGATGGATGCAACCAAAAAATTAGTGCTTCCAGGTTTCATAGATTCACACGTCCATTTTTCTTTGAAAGTAGGCGAGTTTGAATCTGCGGATGACTTCGAATCCGGTTCAAAGACAGCTGCTTATGGTGGTATAACCACTTTCCTGGATTTTACCGATCCGATTTTACATCAGGATGAGTTTAAGGAAGCCTTGGAAAAGAGGAAAAAAGAAGCCGAAAAATCCTGCGTAGATTACTCATTTCACGCGACTGTAGGAGACTTCAAAGGTGATGCCGAAGAGTTCAAAAGCATGTGTAAAGATGAAGGCATCAATAGTATCAAAGTATTTACCACTTATTCTGAGTCAGGCAGACAATGCTCTTATGACATGATTGATAAATTGTTTGATCAGGAGATGATACTGATGGCTCACTGTGAAGAGGAGGATTTGCTTAAGAAAAAATGGGAGAATCCAGCGACTTTTGAGAAATCCAGACCTGTTATGGCCGAGAGATCTGCAGCTATGCATATGGCTGATATGGCTGAAAGGAAAAATAGCAGATTGTACATCGTGCACATCTCATCCGGGAGCACCTTGGATATGATTAAGCTTAAGCACCCGAAACAGATTGGGAAGCGTATATTTCTTGAAAGCTGTCCACATTATTTTTATCTGTCGGATGTCAAGCTGAGCAATATAGATGGCAATCTTTATCTTTTAATACCACCATTAAGAGGTGGCAAAGAACTGATGAGATTAAGGAGCAGTATTGCATTAATAGATACCATCTCAACTGATCATTGTCCATTTATGATCGAAGAGAAAATGAAATACGAAATGGCTTATCAGGTGCCCATGGGAGTTGGCGGTGTCGAGCATTCCTTCCCGTTGATGTTCAATTTGTTTGGAGATGCCATCATCCCTAAGTTCACTTCCAAGCCTGCTGAAATATTTGGCTTAAAGAACAAGGGAGAGATAAAGGTTGGTAAGGATGGCGATCTAGTCATATTTGACAGCTCATTATCTAATACCATAAAGGAAAGTCATTCTAATGCAGACTACACAGTCTATGAGGGATTGAAAATAAGAGGCAAGATTTCAGCGACAATTTCGAGGGGCCATGTCGTTATGGAAAACGATCAGTTCTATGGAGGGCAAGGACAGTTTATCAGGAGGTGAAATTGTGAAAGCAATTGTAAACGCCAGGATTTATGATTTTGTGGATTATATTGACGATGGATACATTATATTTGATAAGAAAATCATAGAAGTTGGACATATGCAGGACTTTAACAAGAGCATTGAGAGAATTGATGGCAAGGGTAAGATTGTTATTCCGGGATTGGTGAATTTTCACACACACCTTTATTCAAGCCTGTTCAGAGGGCTTGATATGAAGACTAGCCCTGAGAATTTTCATCAGGTGCTGGAGGAGATATGGTGGAAGTACGATGAATATCTGAAGCTAGAGGATATCGGTCTTGCAGCAGGAATGTATTGTAAAGAAAGTCTCAAATCAGGTGTTACAGCGCTTGTGGATCACCATGCCGGCGGCGAGATTCAGGGTAGCTTGCATGTGATCAGAAACGTGATAAAAGGACGTTTTGGCATGAAAGGACTGGTATGCTTTGAAACCAGTGATAGATACGACGTCGATCTGTGTATAAATGAAAATGTGGATGCGATAAAAATGGGTGATGGCCTGTTTGGACTGCATGCATCCATGACACTGAGCGAGGAAACGCTTAATAAATGCAAAGAGAGGCTGCATGATACACCGATCCACATCCATGCTGGAGAAAGCAAAGAGGATGAGGATCATGCTATAAGGGAATATGGTATTACTGTCATTGAAAGACTTGATAGGCATCAGCTGCTCAACAAGCATTCAATACTGGCCCATTGTGTGAATATAAACGAATTAGAAGCCGAAATAATTTATGCTAGAGAGTGTATCGTAGCGCTGAATCCAAGCTCGAACATGAATAATGCTGTCGGTCTTTTTGATTATGACCTATTCAGGAGAAACAGCATCAATCTTGTAGCTGGAACAGATGGACTTGGAGCAAATGTGGCTAAGGAATGGCAAAATATCTACTATGTTGGAAAGCAGGCCATGAATAAACCATCAGGAATTGGACTGGATGAAATCCTATATCATATCGCAAAGTCCTATGAGTTATTCAACCAGCTGACTGATAAAAAAATAGGCAGGTTTATGGAAGGATATGATGCCGATCTGTTGTTGATAGACTATGAACCCCCAACACCAATGAACGAAAGCAACGCATTCGGGCATGTCTTATTTGGTTTATTTGACAACCTGAGACCAAGAGATGTTTTCATAGAGGGTGAGTATAAGATCAAAGATTATGATTTGAAGGTTGAGTTTGACACTAACCATGAGCTGGTCAATAAGCTTTGGAAAAGGATTGGAGGAAAAGATGAGTCTTAAAGTAAGATTATACGATGTGGTATTCGATAATCCATTACTGCCTGCTTCGGGTCCTATCGTCGGTAGTATACACAATCTACTGCATTTCAATCACTCAAAGGTAGGTGGCATTGTCACCAAAACCATATCGGTGGAGGGCGCTGTAGTTTCCAAACCATGCATTGTGGGGAAAGACAACACCATCTATAATACAGAGCTATGGAGTGAGTATCCAGTCGATAGATGGTCAGATCAGATATTGCCGGAGTTAAAAAACGTGATTTGCAAACCGCTTATAGTCAGTGTGGGATATACCTCATCAGATATGGAGAAGGTTGTGCCTAAGGTGGATGAGTTTGCTGATTTTTTTGAGGTTAGCACCCATTATGGCATGGACGAGCTGGGGCATTTGGTTGAAAAGATTTGTTCATTGACAGACAAGCCTGTATTTGTCAAATTGAGTCCGCATATTCAAGACTATATTGCTTTTGTTGAAAAAGCTGTCGAACATGGAGCAAAGGGCATAGTCGCTATCAACTCTTTGGGGCCGGGGATGATTGTAGATCTAAAAAGCAGATCTGTAACAATAGGTGTAGATGGAGGCAAATCATGGATCTCTGGACCATCCATCAAACCAATTGCGCTTCATCGCGTGGCAAACATCAGAAAAGCCTTTCCCAATCTGCCAATTATCGCATGCGGGGGCGTGGAAAAAGCTGAGGATGTTTTGGAATTCATACTTGCAGGAGCGGATCTTGTCCAGATGCTGTCATCTTCTATGATCAAAGGAAGAGAACTATTTGATAAGATTGTCAGCGATCTTCCAGCTGTGATGACTCGTTACGAGATTGATTCTATAGAAGAACTCAGAAACACAGCTTTAAGTACCACACCATTGGGTAAGGGAGGGCATCCTGTTGTCGATCATAACGTCTGCACAAAATGCAGGTTATGTGTCAGAATATGTCCTGAAATGGCTCTGAGCCTTGATTTAAATATCCAGTTGAACAGCGAAAGATGCATTAGCTGCGGATTGTGCCAATCTAGATGTCCTGTGGATGCCATATCGGGGGTGATCTAGTGACAGATTATCGATTGAAGTGCATTTCCTGTGAAAAAGAGTATGAGCCTGAAAGAAGCCTGTATTTTTGTCATGAATGCGGACCGCTGATGGGAACATTGGAGGTCTTATATGACTACGATAGTATAAAAATTGGACGAGATTTCTCGAAAAATGCCGGTATAACCCAGTTCTCTAATCTTTTACCAGTAAAATTTCAGACCAGTATGGATTCATACGTTGGTGGCACTCCGCTGATAAGATTGAAAAACCTTTTCGGTTCAAATGAGGTATTGATTAAATTTGACGGGGTGAGCATGTCGGGATCCTATAAGGACAGGGCAAGCATAATTGCCATCAATAAGGCAATAGAATATGGGTTTGATACAATATTTTGCGCCTCTACCGGCAACGCAGCATCATCTCTAGCCATACTTTCAGCCCACACACATCTGAAGACCTATATTTTTGTACCCTCAACCATACCAAAAGGAAAGCTTGCACAGTTGGTGGCAGCTGGCGCAATGGTACTTCCACTTATAGGCACTTACGATGAGGCTTTTGATATTTCAATGGATATCGGGTTGAAAAAGGGTTGGTATTGCAGAAACTCAGCAATTAATCCGTACCTACTAGAGGGTAAGAAAACAGGTGCGTATGAGATAATCGTCCAGAACGATTATAAGGTGCCTGATTTTTGTTTTGTATCTGTAGGAGACGGTACTGTTGTAAGCTCGCTGTTCAAGGGGTTTATGGAATTCAACAGGCTGGGATTGACAGATAAGATGCCAAAAATAATCGGTGTTCAGGCAGAGGGAGCCTCAACACTCAAGAAGGTTTTTGAGAAGGGTAAGCCGTACCTGCCTATAGAAGAGATGGTAAGTACTTTAGCTGATAGCATATCCGTAGGGAATCCGAGGGATGTGATTAAGGCTTGTAAGTATATGGAAAAATATGACGGTGAGCTCATCAGTGTAAGCGATGAGGAAATACTGCAAGGTATCATGACACTGGGATCAAAGACGGGCGTATTCTCTGAACCTGCTGGAGCCGCAGCCTTTGCAGGATATCAAAAGATGATGGGTGCGGGGAGAATAACCCCTGATCAATCAGTTTGTCTGGTCATTACAGGCAATGGATTAAAGGATATTCATGCAGTAGAAAATGCTGTTAATGTAAATAATTATAAAAAAGAAGAAATTTACAATATGTTGGAGGGGGTTTAACATGAATTTCAAAGAAATTGTACAACCTTCGTCATTGGAAGAGGCCTATGAGTACTTGGCAAATCATCAGAAGGCGGTCATTATTGGTGGCGGTGTATTTTTGAAGTTGCAGAAGCGAGAGGCTGAGCTTGGAATTGATCTTTCCAGACTTCCCTTGTCTTATCTCAAAGAAGAGGATAAAGAATTTCACATTGGTTCCATGACTACACTGCGAGATATTGAAACAAGCAACATCCTGCCACAGTGCATGGTGGAATCGGTCAGACAGACCGGTGGTGTGGGTCTAAGAAATATGGTGACTATCGGTGGTAGTGTATGCGGGAAATACCCATTTTCAGACATCAATACAGCACTATTATCACTAGGAGCAAGGCTTATCTTTTTCAAGAAGGGCGAGATTTCAATGGAGCGATTTTTGAGTGAAAATTATGTATTGAATGATATTCTTACATCGATTGTTGTACCAAAGGCTGTATACTCCACCTGTAGATATTTCAAGCATACCTACACAGATTTCTCTCTTGTCAATATAAGCGTAGCTTCAGGAGATAAAGTAAGGATTGCTGTCGGCGCAAGGCCGGGTAGATCGGTGATCGTTCCGGATATCGACTCAGGACATACATCAGAAGAATTGCTTGCCCAAATAGAGATCAAGGATGATATCAGGGGAAGTGGAGCCTATAGGAGACATATTGCCGAAGTCATGTTGGCAGAGATATTGGAGGAGGGATTGTTATGGAAGTAATGCTGACAATCAATAACCAAAAACGCAATCTGCTCATTGAGCCTGATGAGTTTTTGTTGGACACACTCAGAAATGCTGGCATAAAAAGTGTTAAGAGAGGCTGTGATACAACATCTTGTGGTATGTGCTCAATATCAGTTGATAATAAGCTTGTTAATTCTTGCTCTTATTATTCCATAAGAGCGGTTGGAAAAGAGATACTGACAGTAGAGGGTATTTTGAAAGAAGCGGAGTTGATAGCTGATTTCATCACAGCTGAGGGAGCTGAACAGTGTGGATACTGTTCTCCCGGTCTTGTCATGGCAATTCATACAATGAAAAATGAGCTTGAAGAATTTACTCTGGATAGTATCAAGCATTATCTTGCAGGGAATTTTTGCAGATGCTCAGGCTATGAAGGACAGCACAGAGCTATACTTAAGTATCTGGAGGTGAAATAAATGGGTGTAAAGAAATCAATTCCCAAGATTGACGGGAAAGGGCTTGTTACTGGAAAGCCAGCCTACACTAATGATTTAAGCCCGGAAAACTCATTGATTGTTAAGGTGCTGAGAAGTCCACATGCATACGCGGAGATTATGGACATTGACGTGGAGGAGGCCGAAGCAATTGAGGGTGTGAAGTGCATACTCACCTATAAGAACGTACCGACTGGAATGTTCACAAGAGCTGCCCAAGGTTATCCGGAACCGTCGCCATATGACAAGAGGATACTGGATAAATATGTAAGGTATGTAGGAGATGAAGTAGCTGCTGTAGCAGGTATTGACGAAAAAACAGTTGATAGGGCTCTCGATGCCATCAAGGTGACCTACAGACAATTGAAACCGATAATAGATTTTGAAAAAGCCAAAGACGCAGATGTTCTAGTCCATGATCACGACAGAACCTGCAGTCTGTTTGACATAGGGCATGAACCGGAGCGAAATCTGGCATCCAGCTATCAGATGGAAATAGGAGATGTGGCGGAAACATTAAAGCAATGTGATGTTGTGCATGAAGGAACCTACTACACGGAAGCAAATTCACACTGTATGGCGGAGCCTCATTCCTCGTCAGCGTATTTGGACCTTCAAGGGAGACTGACAATCATGTCGTCTACCCAGGCCCCATTTCACATCAGAAGGATTCTGGGAAAAGTTTTGGTGATGCCAATTTCAAACATTAGAGTAATTAAGCCTAGGATTGGTGGTGGTTATGGCGGCAAGCAGGCCGTCCATGGTGAGTTTTTCGTTGCACTGACAACACTCAGGACCAAGCTGCCATCCAAAATGATATATTCTAGAAAAGAGGTCTTTCAGTCTACCTATACCAGACATGCAACCAGAACTGAGATGAAGATAGGCGCTATGAAGGACGGTACCATAAAAGCCATTGATATGAATGTTTTGTCAAATACAGGCGCATACGGTGAGCATGCCTTGACGGTTTTGATGGTAATCGGCGCCAAGTCGTTGCCGTTATACAACAAGGTTGATGCAGTAGCATTCCGGGGCGATGTTGTGTATACCAATATTACACCGGCCGGTGCCTATCGTGGCTATGGGGCTGTTCAGGGTAACTTCGCGCTGGAGTCCGCCATTGAGGAACTGGCGGATAAACTGGGAATAGATCCAGTTGAGATAAGAAAAAAGAATATGATAAAGGTAAAAGAGACTTCAAAGATATTTGAGGTCATGGGTGAAGGTCGCGAAGGCACTCCGACAATTATTGAGTCCTGTGGGTTGGATAAATGTATGGAGATATGCCTTGAGAAATTGAACTGGAAAGACAAGTACCCAAGGCAAATCGTTGATGAGAACAGAGTTCGTGGGGTCGGATTGGCTATCGCTATGCAGGGCTCGGGAATACCTCATATAGACATGGCCTCTTGTATCTTAAAGCTGAATGACGACGGGTCGTTCAACATGCTGATTGGTGCGACAGATCTTGGAACCGGATCAGATACAATACTTGCCCAGATGGCAGCAGAGACATTGAGGGTACCGGTTGAAAAAATCATAGTCTATTCTTCGGATACAGATCTCACACCTTTTGATTCCGGGGCATACGCATCAAGCACCACCTTCATATCCGGACACAGTGTCAGAATAGCAGCGGAAAACATGATTACTGAGATAAAGAGGGCTGCCATGAGACATTTCAATACAGATGTGGTTGATTTTGACGGCACGTTGATTCGTTGGGAAAATGGCAATATATCGTTGCCTGAACTTGCTCAGGTCTTATATTATTCTGAAAACCAGGAACAACTCGTATCATCGGGATCCTTTGTCTCCAACACATCGGCACCCCCTTATATGGTAGGTGGAGCGGAAGTGGAGATTGATAAAAGAACAGGAAAAGTCAAACTGTTGAACTTTGTGGCTGCAGTGGATTGTGGAACAACAATCAACCCCAATCTGGCTAAAATTCAAGTTGAGGGTGCTTTGCTTCAGGGTATTGGAATGACGCTGTACGAAGAGGCAAAATATACACCCCAAGGTCAATTAATCAACAATAATTTCTTGAAGTACAAGGTCCCTACTAGAATGGAGGTCGGGAAAATAGATGTGGAATTTGTTGAAAGCTACGACCCTATGGGACCGTTTGGTGCCAAATCGGTAGGCGAAGTCGGTATCAACACGCCACCGGCTGCTATCACCAATGCCATTAAAAATGCATTGGGTATTCGTATTCGAAAATTGCCCGTCAAGAGTGAAACAGTATGGGCAATGCTAAATGAGAAAAGGCAGGATTAATATGGATTTAAAGAATAAATATATAAGAAGAGTGGAGTTGGCAGCAGGAAGAGACAAGGTTGAACTATTATTGAAGAACTGCAAGATTGTCAATGTTTTTAGCCACAGCATCGTTGAAGGACATCTGGCAATAGATTCGGGGAAAATAATAGGCATTGGAGACTATGAAGCAAATCAGACCATTGATATGAAGGGTAGATATGTGGCGCCTGGACTTATAGACAGCCATGAACACATGGAGTCTTCTCTTGTAACTCCGGAACAGTTGGCAAGAGTTATTGTTCCAAAGGGTACAACGACCATAGTCGCGGATCCGCATGAGATTGCCAATGTCTGCGGTATCAAAGGAATCCAGTTCATGATAGATGCTACCCGTAATATACCCCTGAATGTGTTCTTTATGATGCCATCCTGTGTCCCTTCGACAAAGTTTGAGCATTCAGGTGCTATACTGAAAGCAGATGATATTGAAGACCTGATGGGTGAAAATATTGTACTTGGTCTGGGGGAGCTGATGGACTATCCCGGTGTCATAGCCGGTGATGAGGAAATTATTAAAAAGGTACTGCTGGCGGATCGAAAGATAATAGACGGACACAGTCCTTTGTTGACAGGAAAGGATTTGAATGCATACGTGATTAATGGGGTGAAGACAGACCACGAATGCACCAATCTGAAGGAAATGGCAGAGAAGCTATCTCTGGGAATGTATATCGCAATCAGAGAAGGGTCAGCTTCTAGAGATCTGGAGACCCTCATTGCAGGGGTCAGTGAAAAAATAGAGAGGCGCATCACTTTCTGCATAGATGATAAACATCCGGGGGAAATATTATCGGAAGGCCATATTGATTATAATGTCAGAAAAGCCATATCAATGGGTATAGAACCTATCAGTGCAATTCAGATGGCCACACTCAACACAGCTGAGTGTTATCATCTGAGAGACATCGGTGCCATAGCACCAGGATATGACGCTGATTTGATTGTCCTAAATGATTTGAAGAAATTCGATATTATTCAAGTCTACAAAAAAGGTGAATTGGTGGCTGAAAACGGGAGAGCATTATTTCAAGTCGAAAAACCTGATATTTCAGCTGTTGTCGATACTGTCACCATAGGAGAGATAACCTCAGCAGATTTGGAAATTAGAATGACTTCAGACATCGCAAGAGTCATCAGAATGAATCCAAAATCTCTGCATACCGAATCTGTTATCAGAAAAGTCAGTCTTGACGATAAGAATAGATTCATTGCCAATAAATATATTGATATTGTCAAAATGGCTGTCATTGAAAGACACGGTAAGAGTGGGACAATAGGACTGGGTTTGATTGAAAACTTCAAACTGAAGGGTGGCGCCATAGCTACTACAATTGCACACGACGCTCACAATCTAATTGTACTGGGAGATAACGACGAGGATATGTTGAAGGCTATCAACAAAATTAAAGAAATTCAAGGTGGAATAGTGGTAGTAGTAGGTGGCGTAGTCAGAGATTATCTGCCACTACCCGTAGCAGGCTTGATGTCAGATGCTTCTATGGAGACTGTTGCCAAGAAAATATCTGATATTACCCGAATTATTTACAAAGAACTTGGAGCAAACCGGGATACAGACCCTCTGATGACCCTAAGCTTTTTAGCACTACCTGTAATCCCCGAGATTAAAGTAACTGACATGGGTTTATTTAATGTAAACTCTATGAGCTTTGAAGATATAAATGTAGAATAGCAGGACAGGGAGGCAGAATGAAAATTGTAATCGCATCGGATTCATTTAAGGGTAGCTGCACGACACTTCAAGTGGCGGAAGCCATTGAAAAAGGAATCAAGATTGTTTTGCCGGACTGTCAGATTGTGAAAATTCCTGTTGCTGATGGCGGCGAGGGAACTGTAGATGCCCTGGTTATCGGTACAGGAGGAAATTACGAACACGTTGATGTCACAGGACCTTTAGGTGATGTTGTAAAGGCGAGGTTTGGGATACTGGAAGGCAATGTGGCTGTTATTGAGATGGCTGAGGCATCCGGTCTTACATTGGTAGATAAGAATAAAAGAAATCCTCTGCATACGACTACATTTGGTACCGGTCAAATGATCAGAGAGGCTATGAACAAGGGGTGCAGGAAAATATACGTGGGTATAGGCGGCAGTGCCACGAATGATGGCGGTGCTGGAATGGCTCAGGCTCTCGGCGCTTCATTCAAGGATAGCGATGGGAATGAGATAGGATATGGCGGAAAGGATTTGTGTAGAATAGAAGAAATCGACCTGATGAAGCTGGATGAACGACTCGCAAAAACGGAGATAATTATACTATCAGATGTATCCAATCCCTTATGTGGAGAAAATGGTGCATCTTATGTATATGGACCCCAGAAAGGGGCAACACCTGACATGGTCAAAGAGCTCGACAGGTGTCTGATGCATTTCTCCAATAAGGTTAAAGAAAAGTTGGGAATGGATTTGGCTCATATTCCAGGTGCAGGTGCCGCAGGAGGTTTAGGAGCAGGATTAATGGCATTTTGCAATGCAAAAATGTTTAATGGCGTCGATAAACTGTTGGAGCTTGTCGATATAGACCAACATTTAGTCGATGCTGATTTGGTCATAACCGGCGAGGGGAAAATAGATACTCAGACTGCTTTTGGCAAAGCACCTGTAGGTGTGGCTAAAATTGCCAAGAAATACAGTTTGCCTGTGATCGCCATTGTGGGCAGTATTGGTGAGGGAGCTTCAATAGTTTATGGGCACGGCATTGATGCTATTTTTGATATTGTTTCATCTCCAATGGCTCTAGAAGAGGCTATGGAAAATTCACAGATGCTTATCACACAGACAACAGAAAACATTATGAGGGTTATTACACTAGGAGGTAAAAGATGAAGATAGTTGTACTAGACGGTTATACGCTTAACCCTGGTGATTTGACATGGGATGGGTTCAAAGAGATTGGAGATATAATAGTCCACGACCGTGTGTCTTATAAGCTGGACGAACAGGACCAGGTTGTGGAAAAAGTGGGAGACGCTGAGATTGTGTTGACCAATAAAACACCAATTGCAAGAGAGGTATTGGACAAGATGCCAAATGTCAGATATATAGGCGTACTAGCTACAGGATATAATGTTGTGGATATTGAGGCTGCGAAGGCAAGAGGCATAACTGTCACCAATATTCCGACTTACGGAACCTATGCTGTGGCACAGATGACTTTTGCATTGCTGCTAGAGATATGTCATCATGTGGGTTCACACAATGAGATGGTAAAAGATGGACTTTGGAATAGAAACCCTGACTGGTGCTTCTGGAAATTTCCTTTGATTGAACTGGCAGACAAGACGCTAGGTATCATAGGTTATGGAAGAATAGGTAAAGCGGTTGGAAAGATCGGACTTGCTATGGGAATGAAAGTGTTGGTCCATGACCAATATGCGATGGACATAGATGACTTGGCGGATGTTCAATTTGTTGAACTGGACCAGATTTTTCAGGAATCTGATGTGATATCGCTTCATTGTCCCCTGACGGATAGTACGAAGGGCATCATCAATAGAACTTCAATTGATAAAATGAAAGAGAGTGCAATCATCATCAACACATCTAGGGGGCCATTGATTGTCGAGCAGGATCTTGCGGATGCATTAAATGAAGGAAGGATTTACGGAGCTGCTGTTGACGTGGTTTCACATGAACCTATAGAAGAGAACAATCCTTTATTATCAGCACAAAAATGCATAATAACGCCCCATATCTCATGGGCACCAAAAGAATCAAGGGTGAGATTGATGCAAGCTGCTGTTGAGAATCTTAAAAAATATCTTGAAGGCAACCCAATCAATGTTGTCAATCCATAGAAAAGTAGTAAAATCAGCTTTAAACGAGGTGATAATCAATGAACAAATTCATGAAAATAGCAGTAGAAGAAGCACTGAAAGGAATCAAAAACAAGGAAGGTGGACCTTTTGGCGCTGTTATTGTCAAAGATGGTGAAGTGATTGCTGTTGGGAATAACACGGTGATTGCAACCAATGACCCCACTAATCACGCTGAAATTGTAGCTATCAGGAAGGCTACAGAAAAGCTAGCCAGGTTTGATCTATCAGACTGTGAGTTGTACACAACCTGTGAACCTTGTCCCATGTGCTATTCTGCAATCCATTGGGCTAAGATTCCAGTTATGTATTACGGCGCCACAAGATCCGATGCCGAGAAGGTTGGATTCGATGACAAATACCTCTATGATGTTTTAACAGGACTCAAAAAAGACGAGAAATTAAGAAGTAAACAAATAGAGAGGGATGAGTGTCTCGTTCCTTTTGAGATTTATGATAAGGATCAGAACAAAACTTTATACTAAGAGAGGTTATGATTATGGATTTTCCTAGACCTAAGATATTTATCAGTAAATGCTTGGAACACGGTCATTGCAGATACGACGGATCACAAATCACGAGTCCCGAGATTATCAGGATGATGCCCTATATTGACTTCGTGTACGCATGTCCTGAAATGGCTATAGGACTACCTTCGCCTAGGCAGGCTATAAGACTGATTATAAACGACAAACGCGAGGAGAGGCTTGTATATTCCATGACAGGTGATGACGTGACTGATGAGATGCTCAACTACAGTATCTCCAAGGCTGAAGAGCTTGCAGAAATGGATCTTGATGGATTTATACTCAAGAGCAGATCACCAACCTGTGGCATAAAGGAAGTTAAGCTGTATAAAACACATGGAAAGACACAATCAATCTCAAACAAGTCTAAAGGTCTATTCGCTGAAACCATAATCGAGAGATTCCCGCTTTTGCCTATAGAAGATGAGGGGAGAATTTCAAACTTTAATATCCGAGAGCATTTTTTGACCAATGTTTTTACGAAAGCAAAGTTCAGAGAAGTAAAGATGAATGGAGCAATGAAAGACCTTGTCAAATTTCAAAGCGACAACAAGTATTTGTTCATGTCCTTTAACCAAACTCAGTTGAAGAGCTTGGGAAGTCTTGTAGCCAATCATGACAAAAGAAAATTTGGGGATTTGATAAAGGACTACGAATATCATTTGTCGTTATTGTTGAAGACTGTACCGCAACAAAAGAGGAATGTGAATGTCCTCATGCATATTTTGGGGTATTTTTCCAAACAGCTGACAGCCAAGGAAAAAGCTTATTTTCTTGATCTTCTGGAGCAATACAACAAACAGCAGATTCCTGTGTCAGCATTGACATCTATTCTTAAGCTTTGGGCTGTCAGATTCGAAACGGAGTACTTGTTGAGTCAGACCATTTTTGAACCTTACCCTGTCAGTTTAATTACTGTTTCTGATTCGGGTAAAGGAAGAATATGATATAATAGGGTATAATTTTTCAAAACATATAAAACAAACTGGAGGTATTGAATGTCAAAAATATTCAAAGAATTCACTATTAAGGATCTTACATTAAAAAATAGAATTGTTATGCCGGCTATGTGCATGTATTCAGCGGGTCAGGATGGTTATGCCAACGACTGGCACTTCACGCATTACACAGCAAGAGCAATAGGTGGAGTAGGTCTAATAATCCTTGAAGCCACAGGCATAGAACCTAAGGGACGTATATCTGACAGCGATCTTGGCATATGGGATGATTCACACATTGAAGGGCTTAAAAAAATAGTCGATCTGGGACATAAATATGGTGCAAAGATGGGTATACAATTGGCTCACGCCGGTAGAAAATCAACTGTCGAAGCCATGGAATGCCTGGCTCCAAGTGCAATTGCTTTCAGCGACAGTATGAAAAAACCCAGAGAAATGACGCATGATGACATTCAGGATGTGGTCAGGAAATTTGGAGAGGCGACCAAAAGAGCACTGATAGCAGGGTTTGATATCGTCGAGGTTCATGGAGCTCATGGCTATCTGATTAATGAATTTCTGTCACCGTTGTCTAATGAAAGAAATGATGAATACGGTGGGTCTTTGGAAAACAGAACGAGATTTCTTGGACAGGTCATAGAATCAGTCAGGAAAGAATGGCCTGAAACTAAACCATTGCAGCTTAGGATATCAGCTCATGAGTATGTGGAGGGTGGCAATGAAGCTGAAACTCTGGCAGAGATGATAAATCTGGTAAAAGACCTGGGTGTGGATATCGTTGATGTCAGCACAGGTGGTGTAGTATTGTGTGAAATGGATGTTTATCCGGGTTATCAAGTCAGACATGCGGAGATTATCAAGAAAAAAACAGGACTGCCTGTAGTAGCCGGTGGATTGTTGACCTCACCATTAATGATTGAGGAGATACTTAAAAACGATAGAGCCGAGCTGGTTTTTCTGGGAAGAGAACTGCTCAGGGATCCTAATTGGGTCTATAGAGCAGCAAGAGAACTGCAGACCGTTGCTGACTGGCCTATACAGTATGAGAGAGCCTACAAGTAAGTTTTTAAATCCAGGAGAAAGATGGTGATGATACGTGTTTGATCAAAACATGGATTGGCTTGAGCTGTACAAGATTATTTTTGAGCAATTTTACTATTGGCTTGTTGTGACTGATAAGAATGGCATAATTGTTCTCATGAACAAGTCTTATTGCGAGTTTAACCATGTGACACAAGAAGAAGCAATCGGCAAGCATGTAACAGAAGTTATTGAGAATACCCGGATGCATATAGTAGCAAAGACTGGAATCCCAGAGATTGGGCAGGTTCAGGAAATCAACGGAAGCCATATGCTTGCAGACAGAGTCCCTATCCACAATAAGGAGGGGGAGTTGATCGGTGTGGTTGGCTCGGTGGTCTTCAAGGATATTGCTGACCTCGATTCCTATGTGAAAAAAGTAGCCCTAATGGAAAAGGAACTGGAGTATTTTAAGAAGGAATTGAAGAAGGCGAGGGGAATTGAAAATACCTTCGACAATATCATTGGAGAAAGTCAAATATTAAAAGAAACAAAAGATCTAGCTCTAAAGGTTGCAAAGAGTAAATCCAGTGTATTGATATTGGGAGAGAGTGGAACAGGTAAGGAGCTTTATGCCAATGCAATCCATAACGCTAGCCACAGAAGAGACTTTGAGATGGTTAGACTAAACTGTGCCAGTATACCTCATGATTTATTGGAGTCAGAGCTATTTGGTTATGAGTATGGTGCATTCACAGGTGCAAAAAGAGAAGGAAAACTAGGTAAAATTGAGATTGCTGATAAAAGCACCCTGTTTCTGGACGAGATTGGCGATCTACCGTTAACGATGCAAGCCAAATTGTTACGGTTTTTGCAAGAAAAGGAGATAGAGAAAATTGGAAGCACAACCATTAAAAAGGTTGATGTTAGGGTTATTGCGGCGACGAATAAAAACCTTGAGGAAATGATTAAGCACAAAACATTTAGAGAGGATCTTTACTACCGTTTGAATATATTTAAAATTGAAATACCACCTCTGAGAGAAAGAAAAATTGATATCCCCGTTCTTGCTAAATTTCTTCTGAGAAACAAGGCAAACGAGATGGACAGATACGTGACAGAATTCAATGATGAGGCTATGAGGCTTTTGATTGATTATGACTGGCCTGGAAATGTAAGAGAGCTTGAAAACACAATAGAAAGAGCTATAAATTTGGTGGGAAAGGAGGCGGCTATTACCAAGCATCATCTGCCTTATCACATCAGGGAACAAAAGCAAGATCCTTACGGCTATAGTAAAAGCGAGAGTTTAAAGGAAATGGTAGCCCAACTGGAAATTAAAGAAATCAAGAATGCGTTGGAGTTAAGCCTAGGCAATAAAATCCATGCAGCCAAGATTTTAAAAATCAGCCGAACAAGTCTTTATGAAAAAATGAATCGATATCAAATTGAAATATAGCTTAGAATATTAAGGTTTTGATGTACGGAAAAATGACACTGTACGAAAAAATGACATTGAAATACAGGTTTGTTTAAATTCTTTAAACCATTGAAATAAAAGGAAACTATTAAATTATTGTAAAGAAACGTTTTCACGACTGTACGGAAAAATGACATTTGTACGCAAGACTTGTGAGCTTGTGAAAAAAACAACAGAGCCTTAAGCAATAAAATGTTGATAAATGCACGTTTTATTGCTTTTTTTATTGCCATGGAAAACTTGGCATGGTAATTGCTATACACATAGATAACGTTTGCAAACCGTTATTATAAAAAGGAGGCTATTATATATGGCAGTTAAGTTTTTAAGTGCTGGTGAAGCAGTAAAATTAATAAAATCAGGCAGTACAGTTGCTACTGGAGGATTTGTTGGCAATGCAGTGCCTGAAGAACTCGAAATTGAGCTAGAAAAAAGATTTATAGCTACAGGTGAACCAACTGACCTGACGCTTTTTTATGCTGCAGGGCAGGGAGATGGTAAAGAAAGAGGTTTGAATCATCTCGGACATGAAGGTTTATTAAAAAGAGTTGTTGGTGGACATTGGGGATTGGTTCCTAAAGTTCAGAAATTAGCTCTGGATAATAAGATAGAAGCGTATAATTTCCCTCAGGGTGTTATATCGCACATGTTCAGAGATATTGCAGCTAAAAAACCCGGCACTATAACTAGAGTAGGTCTAAAAACATTTGTTGACCCAAGAGTTGAAGGCGGAAAATTAAATACTTTCACTAAGGCAGACTTAGTTGATCTTATTCATTTGGATGGACAGGAGTATTTATTCTATAAGTCTTTCCCAATAGATGTTGCGTTAATCAGAGGAACGTATGCTGATGAACTAGGAAACGTGACAATGGAAAAAGAAGCGGGTTCACTTGAGGTTCTTTCTATAGCTCAAGCATGTAAAAACTCAGGTGGTATCGTTATTGTACAGGTGGAGAAAGTTGTTAAGGCAGGAACATTAGATCCAAGACTGGTAAAAATACCTGGAATTTACGTTGATACAATTGTTGAGACGGAAGATATGCACAATCATATGCAGACTTTTGCTGAACAATACAATGCAAGCTATACAGGTATCACAAAAGTGCCGGTAAGCTCTGTTAAACCGTTACCTCTTGATGAAAGAAAGGTTATAGCAAGAAGATCAGCTATGGAGCTTGTGCCTCATGCTATTGTTAATCTTGGAATAGGAATGCCAGAGGGTGTTGCTATGGTAGCCAATGAAGAAGGTATAGGAGAACAAATGACTATAACAGTCGAGCCAGGACCTATCGGTGGAATACCAGCAGGTGGCTTGAGCTTTGGTGCTTCTACCAACCCACAAGCGATTATCGATCAACCTTATCAATTTGACTTCTATGATGGTGGTGGATTGGACGTAGCTTTCCTTGGACTTGCACAGTGTGACATCAAAGGAAATATTAATGTCAGTAAATTCGGACCTAAAATAGCAGGTGCCGGTGGATTTATAAATATAACTCAAAATGCCAAAAAAGTTATATACTGTGGAACATTTACAGCAGGTGGACTTAATGTTGAGGCAAAAGACGGAAAGCTGATTATTCATCAGGAAGGAAAATCCAAGAAATTCATACCTCAAGTAGAACAGATTACATTCAGTGGAGAATACGCTCAAGAAGTAGGACAGCCGGTCCTTTATGTTACGGAGAGATGTGTGTTTGAATTAAAAGAAGAGGGGGTGACCTTGATAGAAATAGCACCAGGTGTAGATCTTCAAAAAGATGTACTTGACCAGATGGACTTCGCACCTGTTATAAGCCCAGATCTCAAACTAATGGATGAAGCAATTTTCAGACCGGAAAAAATAGGTATCAAAATCTGAAATAATAAAAATTAACTAAAACTTGGAGGAGAAAAATTATGTTAGGTATTATTATTGGTTTAGCATTACTGATGTTCCTTGCTTACAGAGGAATGTCGATTATATGGATCGCTCCTATATGCGCGATGGTTGTCGCAGTATTTGGTGGTCTTGAATTATTACCTGCTTATACGGATTCCTATATGACAGGATTCGTAGGGTTTGCTAAGGCATGGTTCCCTGTATTTATGCTAGGTGCTGTGTTTGGTAAGGTTATGGATGACTCAGGGGCTGCAAAAGCAGTTGCTCATGCTGTTATCAAGCTGATAGGAACAAAATTTGCCATATTGGCAGTTGTACTGGCTTGTGCGGTATTGACATATGGTGGGGTATCATTGTTTGTTGTTGTTTTCGCCATCTATCCTTTGGCGCTAGCTCTTTTTAGAGAAGCCAACATTACGCGTAAACTGATACCTGGTTCTATCGCTCTTGGATCATTTACATTCACTATGACAGCTATGCCTGGATCACCTCAGATTCAGAACTTGATTCCAATCCAATATTTTAACACAACACCAACTGCCGCTCCAATTATGGGTATTGTTGGTGCTATCATCATGCTTGGTGGTGGAATGCTTTGGTTGACTTATCAAGAGAAGAAATACACTGCTGCTGGCGTTCAATATGTAGAGCTGGAAACAAAAGGCGCTGAAGTAGATGTCGCAAGCTTGCCAAATCCTTGGTTATCAGCAGTGCCATTGGTTTTAGTTATTGCAACCTTGAACTTATTCAAACTGAATATCATTGTAGCATTGTTGATTGGTATTGTTGCAGCTATAGCGTTGAATTTCCAGAGATTGCCTGAGCTTGTTAAAACTATGAACGCAGGTGCGGCTGGATCTGTTATCGCAATTATCAACACAAGTGCTGCTGTTGGATTCGGTGCTGTTGTTCGTGCAGTACCTGGATTCCAGACATTGACTGATCTTGTACTTGGAATAAAAGGAAATCCATTGATTTCTGAAGCAGTTGCAGTTAACATCCTTGCAGGTGCAACTGGTTCTGCATCAGGCGGTATGGGCATTGCCTTAGCAGCTCTTGGTGAGAAATACGTTGAACTTTCAGTATCTTCTGGAATACCATTAGAGGCATTCCATAGAATAGCGTCATTGTCCAGTGGTGGTTTGGATACATTGCCACATAATGGAGCTGTACTGACATTGCTTGCAGTAACGCTTATGACACACAAGGATTCCTATAAAGATATATTTATGGTAGCAACAGCTATTCCAGTCCTAGCTGTAATTGCCGGTATTATTCTTGCTTCAATAGGATTATACTAATCTGAATCGCACAAAAGTTTCAAAAAATCAAAAAACGGAGGTATTGTATGAGACTAGAAGATAAAGTAGCAGTTGTAACCGGGGGAGCCAGAGGAATAGGACAGGCCATTGCAGAATTATTCGCCAAAGAAGGCGCTAAAGTAGTTGCAGTTGACATGGGAGCACCGGCTTATGAAAATGCAGGTGTAGAGCATTATAGTTTAAACGTGACAGATGTTGCTGCCTGTGAGAAGTTCGTAGCTTACGCCAAAGAAAAGTATGGCAAAATAGATGTATTGGTCAACAATGCAGGAATTACAAGAGACTCTCTAACAAGAAAAATGACAGACGATATGTGGAATCTTGTACTTGATGTCAACTTGAAGGGTCCATTTAACTTGACTAGACTGATTGGACCGATGATGCAGGAAGCAGGCAAAGGATCTATCATCAGTATGTCATCAGTAGTCGGTGAGTTTGGAAATATCGGACAAGCCAACTATGCTGCAACAAAAGCAGGCCTATATGGAATGTCTAAGACTTGGGCAAAAGAATTTGCCATGAAGGGTGCTCAGGTTAGAAGTAACACTATATCACCTGGATACACCATGACTGATATCGTTAAGACAGTTCCACAAGACCTCTTGGACAAGTTTGCTGCACAAACAATGCTGGGCAGATTAGGCGAGCCTGAAGATATAGCAAAAGCAGCTCTGTTCCTAGCTTCAGATGACTCTTCTTACATAACAGGTCACAACCTGAGTGTAAACGGAGGCATGAGACTTTAGTCCATCCTATATTCACAATAAAATAGATTAAGCAAAGACTCCTCTAGCACAGAGGAGTCTTTGCTTATTGTGTGCCCAGCATGGGCACAATCTTAAGGGTTAAAGTCCCAAGTCTGCCCTAGTAGTGGGAAAGACATAGCCAAAGGCAAGGGTGTCGTGAGTGATTGCGAATCTGAAGGAAGCCGGAAGGCAAATCTCTGGTCTGAC
>JAHRFV010000012.1 GCA_019084435.1 Dethiosulfatibacter sp. | reverse complement strand
ATCCAGTGTAATATTTAATTGAGCCATTTTGTTCATCTCCTCAGTTAGGTATTTGGGTAGTACTTATATTTTAACCGAGGACGAGCATTTTGGCTCATTTTTATTTGAAGTTTCTTTTTACACCATTATACGGACTTTATCGTAGAAAGGATAGGATAAATTAATGCATATAGAATATTTTGACTATTTTTATCAGGTAGCAAAAATGCGAAGTATTTCTAAAGTAGCAAAAAAAATTCACATCTCTCAGTCTGCTCTTAGTCAACAAATTCAAAAATTAGAAGACAGCCTTGGTTTCACTTTGCTTGAAAGAAGCAACAAAGGTGTTGTTTTGACTGATATGGGAGAGGTTGTCCTGAAGTATTCTGAAAATATAATCAACACATACAATAAAATGATGGTGGAGTTGGAAAAAGGAAGCACAGAGTCAAACCAAATCCATATTGAAGCTTGTTCATCCGTCTCTAACTATGCTATTCCTTGTTCGCTTTATAAAATTAAAGAGAAATACCCAGCCCATAAATATGAGCTCATCACCAATATTTCGGAAAAAATCAAAGGAAATGTATTAAATGATATTTCGAGCGTTGGTTTTGTCTATGAGAACACCAATGAAAAAGAATTGCAATATCATAAGGTTGGTACCAATAAGTTTGTGCTCATTGCTTCTCATTATTATGAGATTCCAAAAACCATTTCTTTGAGTCAGTTATTTGAATATCCATTAATTGCGTTATCAGCTCAAGACGAATTGCGTGAAAAACTGGACTCTATGTTAAGAAAACATCAAAGGTATTATGATCAATTGAAAATTCTTTTTGTTTTGGATTCTATCGAAGCGGTCAAATCCTCCATCAATCGACAGCATGGACTGGCATTCCTTCCATATATTTCAGTAAAAGAAGAGCTTTATAATAAACAGTTTAAAATTGTCAACATTGATGAGTTCGACCTCGACATGAGTGTTTACATGATATGCAAAAAAAATACATCGCAACCTAAAGTTGTCGATGAATTCATACAGATGTTTAAGCAAATCGGCGAAAAAAGCTTTTGTTAAGTCTTCACAATGCGGATTTCCCATACACCGTTCATTACTTCTTCTATAGTGACATCACAATGCTGGTATTTGTCACGAATTGACTCTACCACACAACCATGATCACATACGACTTCTAAAGTTTCCCCTGCGCGAAGCTTTGGGAGTTCTTTGTTTATCTTGAGTATTGGAACCGGGCAAATATCGCCAAAGCAATTTATTTTTATCATAAAATGACCTCCTTTATACAAAGTATATTATAATCTTTAATTGTGTATAAGTAAATCCTGTTGCGTATTCTCTTTTTCATGTGGCACAATCTAGAAGGAGCTGATCGGCGTGAATGTTAAATTTAATGAAGTTGTTTTATCAGAAAATGCAAAATCGATAATTAATGAATGCCTTTTGTCCGGACATTTCCAGTCTGACGGCATATACTCGCAAAAAATTCTTGATTTTTTTAATATCCATATGGCAATCAGAAAAATGGTGCTGACTACTTCTTGTTCCCATGCACTAGAAAGCGCTTTATGGCTATATGAGATCTCAGACGGGGATGAAGTTATTCTACCCTCCTATAATTTTCCCTCTGCTGCTAACGCCGTTTTACTTCATCGTGGCAAAATCAAGTTTTGTGATGTCTCTCTTGAAACTTTATGCCCTGATGAGAATGATATGCTTAATCGTATTAGTCCTAAAACAAAAGTTCTCATTCCGGTACATTACGGCGGCATATCTTGCGACATGGACATTCTTGCAAAGGAAAAACGTGAAAATGAAGGATGGGTTATTGTAGAAGACAATGCACAGGGTGCTTTCAGTCGATACAAAGATCGATACCTGGGTACAATCGGTAATATGGGTTGCTATAGCTTTCACGGCACAAAAAATATCCAGGGTGGTGAGAGCGGTGCTTTGATTGTCAATGATTCCAACATACACTTTGGTAGAGTGCAAAGTATGGTTCAGAAAGGGACCAATAGGCATCAATTCTTATCAGGAGACACCTCATATTATACTTGGGTGTATCCAGGATCAAGCTACACGCCATCCGACTTGCTCATGGCATTGCTTTACAGCCAGCTTTTAGAGCGTGAAGGATTCTCTATGATCCGCCAACAATCCTTCGAACGTTATCAACAGCACTTGTCTTCATTTATTGGCTATAAAGGACTGGAAAGAATGATTCAAATACCCCATTATAACGAACCCAATTATCACATGTTTTATGTTTGCTTTGAGAACATGAAGCATCGTAATCAAATCATCGAATCACTTGCCCGTAAAGGGATTGATACTCGTTTCCATTTTATGGCATTGCATAATACGCCTATGGGTCATCAATTAGGATACAAGGCTTCTGATTTTCCCAATAGTCAAAAAGCATCTGAAACGATTTTGCGGTTGCCTTTGCACAATCATCTGACCTTAGATGAAGTGGATTATGTTTGTGAATCACTAAGTGATATCCTGAAGGAGCTATAATTATGGAACCCCTTATTTCTATCGTTATTCCTGTGTATAATGGAGAAAAAACCATCTATGGATTATGTCAGGAAATCATCTCCTTATGCCAGTCATACGGATGGGAGTATGAAATCATTCTAGTCGATGATGGTTCTTTAGACCAATCAAAAAAAATCATGACAACATTATCTTTTGAAACTTCTGCTATTAAATCCATTTTTTTAGCAAAAAATTATGGCCAGCAAAACGCTATATTCTGTGGTTTAGGTTTTGCTGCCGGTCAATATATTTTAACGATGGATGATGATGGTCAACACCCGGTTTCAGTTATTGCTGAACTTATGGAAAGGATTCAATCGGGTTATGATATTGTGTATGCTGTAACTGATGTCAATTATGACCAGCTCTATCGTAATCTTGGCTCAAAGATGACTGACAAACTGTTTACATATCTATTAAGAAAACCAGCAAATAAAAGAATTAGCTCTTTTAGAATCATGAAAGCTTCTCTTGCTAATACCATCATGACTCATCCATATACATTTGTTTATATATCTGCCTCAGTCGTCAAGCATACTCACCACATCGATAACATATACTACGAAAAACTGCAGAGGCGTTTAGGGCAGTCAAATTACACTTTTTCAAAGCAGCTGAGGTTGTTTTTGAGAATTGTGCTGTATTATGCACCTTGGTCTTTTTTGAAACCATTTCGTAAAAAAGGTACGGCTTATCACATAGAAAGGAAAATCAACCTATGAAACATTCGCATCATCATATTTATAAATTGATCGTTCTCGGCGGTGGGAACTGCCAGGTAGCTTTATTGAAGTATTTGCATGCTCAAGGACACCATATCATATTATTAGACTATTTAATGGAGCCTCCTGGGAAAAAATATGCTCATATCCATAAGATGATCTCAACTTTTGATATTTCAGGAATTGTAGACGCAGCAAGACAGCTTCAAGCTGATGCGATTATCACGGCCGGTACTGATCAGCCTGTCTATGCGGGAGCTTGCGCTTCAGAAACCCTAAACTTACCCTTCTATATTAGCTCCGAATTAGCCTATGCATTGACTCACAAGAAGAAAATGAAATCCATTTTTGTTCAACATGACATACCAACCGTTAAATTTGGCTATTTGACAAAAGACCTAGTAGAAGGCGATATGGGACATTTAGCAGTTCCAATAGTGGTTAAACCATATGACAGTCAAGGCCAGCGAGGAGTTCTGAAAGTCAATCATCTAGCTCATTTAACTGAAGCTGTGAAAGAATCCTTTTCTTTCACCCATGAATCTGAGATTTTGTGGGAATCTTATTATCCAAATGATGAAATTACTGTCTCAGGTTGGGTTGTAGAGGGAACTACTCATATATTGTCTGTCGCTGACAGGGTTACTTATGATACCGAACCCCATATCGGGATTTGCACAGCTCATCATTATCCTTCAAAGTACTACAATCTTCATAAGGAAACGATCATCAAGTTGACGGAAGATCTCGTACAAGCCTTTGGTATAATAAAAGGTCCGATTTACTTTCAAATGCTGGTTGGTAATAAAGGAATCCTTGTCAATGAAACAGCGGCCCGTATAGGTGGTGCCTTTGAAGATGTATACATAAAGTCTCTTTATGGATTGGATCTCAACGGGTTGCTATTGAATGATGTACTAGGGATTCCAAACAGATTGTCCTCCTTGAATTACATGGACACCACCAGAGACGTTGTAAATGTTATCCTGTTTTTCGCCTATCCGGGAACCATAGCATTCCTTTCAGACATGAACGAATTGTTAGAAGAAGGTCTGATAATCGATGGCGCTTTTAATTTCAAAGAAGGTGATGAAATCAGCCCTATACGCAATGCAACAGGTCGAGCGGGACATTTGGTTATAATAGCTCAAAATATTAATGAACTCAACAAGAAAACCGAAGCTGTATTAGACTGTGTTGTCATTAAAGACCAGAAAGGTCACAACCTGCTTATTCGAGATGCTCAGGCACACTACAGGGGTAATTGGAATAATGAAGTAAATAATGATTGATTATTAATACTATATAAAATAGAATGTAATGACTAAGTAATTTTAAACAAGAGTATTAAACTGAGTCAAAAGGAGCGTCTCTATAATGCGGATACTGAAGAAAGTTTTTATATATTGTTTGGGTCTTTTCTTTTTGGCTGTTGGTGTTACCTTTTCCATCAAGTCACGATTGGGTATATCGCCTGTCAACTCGATACCCTATATCATCAGCCTGATTACAGGCATAGAACAGGGACATGTCATCATAGTCATTTTCTCTATCTTTATTCTTATTCAAATTATTTTGCTCAGAAGAAATTTCAAAGCACGAAACTTGCTGCAGATTATTTTTTCAACAGTTTTTGGCTACTTCGTTACCTTTTCAAATTTTATCTTTTCATTTCCTTCACCGGAGCATTATGTGATAAGACTCTTGCTTCTGGTGATTAGTATGACGCTGATTTCCATTGGTATTATTCTCTATTTGAGAGCAAATATACTTCCTATGCCTCCAGAGGGTCTTATGCTGGCCATTCAAGTAGTTACCAAGAAAGAATTTCATAGGGTAAAAACAGTTGTTGACACTTTGCTGGTAGTGACAGCAACTGCCTTGGCTTTGATATTTCTCGGAGGGTTTGTGGGTGTTAGAGAGGGCACAGTCATAGCTGCTGTATTCATTGGAAAAATCATGGGATTGATAGAAAAAAGATTCAAAAAACATATCGATGCATTGGTCAGGTTTATGGCATAATCCTATTGACATTTCATTGGTTTTGTAGTATTTTAAATGAAATTGAACCTTTAATTTGGCACGAGAGGCTGAAAAGGCGTAATTGAATACCACACATGCTAGGATAATCATGCCTTCTCTCGTCAAATGGAGAAGGCATTTTAATTTGCTTTAATATAGTCCAGAGAGGCTAAAAGGAGGATATATGTTAAAAGGAAGACATTTGATAGATCCTATGGATCTTACAGTAGAGGAATTGGAGAGCATATTTGAGTTGGCTGACAAAATCATCGAAAACCCGGTAGAATATACCGACGTTTGCAAAGGAAAGTTATTGTCAACCTGTTTCTATGAACCCAGTACCAGGACTCGACTCAGTTTTGAAGCAGCTATGCTAAGACTGGGTGGGCAGGTATTGGGTTTTTCTTCTGCGGAAAGCTCATCAGCCGCAAAGGGAGAAAGCGTAAGGGATACCATGATGACGATAGCTTCATATGCAGATATATGCGCTATGAGACATCCAAAGGAGGGTGCTCCTAAGGTTGCTGCCTTGAACTCCCCTATTCCAGTTATCAACGGTGGAGATGGCGGACATCAGCATCCCACACAGACATTGACAGATTTACTGACAATCAGGGCCTTAAGAGGTAAATTGACTGATTTTACCATCGGTATCTGTGGCGACCTGAAATTTGGACGTACAGTTCACTCCCTAATCAAAGCCTTATCAAGATATGAAAACATCAAATTTGTTCTGATATCGCCAGAAGAGCTTAGAATTCCAGACTATATCAGAGAAGAGATTTTAATGAAAAATGATATGGAATTCCAGGAGATCGAAAGACTTGAGGATGTCATTAGTGATTTGGATATCTTATATATGACCCGCGTCCAAAAGGAAAGATTCTTCAATGAGGCTGACTACGTAAGACTAAAGGACTCATATATACTCGACAAGGATAAAATGAGTATGGCGAAACAAGATATGGCTGTCTTACATCCATTACCTAGAGTAAATGAGATATCTGTGGAGATTGACAATGATCCAAGAGCGGCTTATTTCAAACAGGCAAAATACGGTATGTTTGTCAGGATGGCTTTAATTATGAAATTGTTGGGGGTAGAAAAATGCTAAAGGTTGATTCGATAGAAAGAGGAATTGTCATTGATCATATTGCAGCTGGCAAGAGTATGAAAATCTATAAATACCTAAATTTGGATGAAGCTGATTTTACGGTTGCTATGATTAAGAATGTTGCTTCAAAAAAACTAGGCAGAAAAGACATCATAAAAATTGAAAATGTTTTAGACATTGACTTGAATGTTTTAGGTTTCATTGACCATAACATTACTATCAACATCATAGAAAACGATAAAATAGTCAAGAAACTCAATCTGGAATTGCCCCAAGAAGTAAGTAATGTTGTGAAATGCAGTAACCCGAGATGCATCACATCCATCGAGCAGGAAATTGATCAGAGGTTCAGACTGGTAAACAGAGAAGAAAAATTATACAGATGCATATACTGTGATCAAGCATATGATCCCAATAAACAGGATATATAGTAGTGGATAAAGATATGTATAAAGATATGGATTTGATGATTACCAATGTAAAAATAGTGGACGCGGAGAAGGATGAGTACGGAGTTATTATTATCGAGAATGGCTTGATTGTCAGTACAGATACAGCGACTGGTTCACGAGGATATAGAGTTATCAATGGTAGAGGGATGACTGCCATGCCCGCATTTGTGGATACCCATGCTCATTTTAGAGAGCCTGGATTTGAGTATAAGGAAACCATAGAGACAGCCTCTAAGGCGGCTGTAAGAGGTGGGTACACCACGGCCCTGTTGATGGGAAATACAAATCCACCTGCTAGCAGCAAAGAGATAATTGAGTCGGTCCAGGAAAAGGGAAAAGCAATTGGGCTTGTCGACGTCGTACAATGCGCGACAGTGACAAATGGTATCGAAGGAGAAGACATAAGCCATCTGGAATCGGTGCTAGAAATAACTAAGTTCATTACTGATGATGGCAAGGGAGTTATGAATGACAAGCTTGCGTTGGATGCCATGATGACAGCAAAGAAAAAGGGTGCAACGGTCATCTCACATGCTGAGAACCATTATTTCTCCCAGAGCGATATGAGATTGGCGGAAAACCTTATGACATACCGTGACATAGAACTTGCTAGAATAAGCGGATGCAAGCTTCACATGGCACATGTCAGTACCAAAGAGGCTATAGGAAGGATTATTGAGAGTAAAGAAGAAGGCTTGAATGTAACCTGTGAGGTAACGCCACACCATCTGATCGGAGATAGTCGCATAAACTATAGGGTCAATCCACCATTGAGAGAGAGAGAGGATGTTATAGCATTGATCAATGCTATAAAAGAAAGACATGTAGATGCTATCGGCACAGATCATGCACCCCACAGCCAGGAAGATAAGGAAAAAGGTGCTCCTGGAATATCAGGCATCGAGACTAGCTTTAGCATATGCTATACTGTCTTGGTTAAAGAACACAATATTTCAATGAGTCAACTGTCCCAAATCATGTCAGAAAAGCCTGCCAAGATATTGGGAATAAAAAAAGGACTAATAAAAGAAGGTTATGCAGGTGATATTGTTATCGTGGATGAACAAGCTTCCTATGTAATCAATAGCGGAGAGTTTGAGTCAAAAGGCAAAAATACACCCTTTAATGGTTTGTCAGTTTGTGGTAAAGTGGTGATGACTATAAAAGCAGGGAAATTAGTTTATCAAGGAGCAGAGAATGATAGTAGATAGAATATTCGATGCGGTTAAAAATCAGGGACATGTGTGTGTGGGACTGGATACAGAGTTTTCTTATCTTCCCGAGAGCTTTTCCGAGGCATTCGAGACTAGAGGAGAGGCTATCTTTCAGTTCAATAAGGAAATAATAGATAAAACCAGTGACATCACAGCTTGCTATAAGGTTCAGATTGCTTATTATGAAGCATTGGGACTGGAGGGTCTAAAAGCGTATTCCAACACCCTTCGTTATATAAAGCAAAAGGGTGCTATCAGTATTTGTGATATCAAGAGAGGTGACATTCAAAAGACTGCAGAAATGTATGCCAAAGCTCACTTTGAGGGAGATTTTGAGGGAGATTTTGT
>JAHRFV010000025.1 GCA_019084435.1 Dethiosulfatibacter sp. | reverse complement strand
GAAAAGACATGGCTTTTAAAATGGCAGCTGATTTTGCCGCTCTTACACATGGACATCCATCAGGTTATCTATCTGCTGGAGCGTTGGCTTATCTCATATCATCAATTCTTCAATAGTCCAGTTGACTGCAGTTTCAATATACTGACCTTCTATTATTGATGATATGAGATAAGCCAACGCTCCAGCAGATAGATAACCTGATGGATGTCCATGTGTAAGAGCGGCAAAATCAGCTGCCATTTTAAAAGCCATGTCTTTTCCATAAAACAATCCAGCAGGCGCAACTCTCATTACGCCACCACAGCCTTTGCTATTATTAATCGGTTCTGTTATTGTTCCTTGCTTTCTGCTCAAAAGAGCTGATAGGCATGTGTTTCCTGGTCCTCTTCTAGCATGCAGATCCTTTTCCCCTAAAAGCCAACCGTCATAAAGCCCTTCGTATTCTTTTACTTGAGGATAGCCTTGTGTGATCAACCACCTCTGGTATGCAAAGAACACCAAAGACGACACGTGAGAAATGCCTTTCAGATGGCCTCTGGTTTGGGCTCTCAATATGCCTTCAGCTGTAAAAAGAGTCATTTGAGTATCGTCTGTGATTTCAGCTTTCCCTGATGATGTGATCTCCAAATCTTGTATTCCATTCGGACCATATTCGCGTTTTATCTCCGCGTTTCTCATGAATTCAACCGGCCAGCCTAAAGCGTCGCCAATTGCGCCACCTATAAAACATCCTTGAAAATATTCACTCTTTCTTTTCATTTGGGCCACCTCTTTTTAATTATATTTCAATTCATAGGCATTAACAATGTTAAATTATTGATTAACGTATTTGTTCCTGTTTTTACACATAACGTTTCTTTTTAGGAATATTACGTGCAGTTTTCAAGAATTTTTATTCCTAATATTACACAAAACATTTGATAAAAGTAATGTTTTGTGCAATAATAAGAATGGAGGTGTTATGATGAAATATTTAAATAAACTATATGAGTTAGGCTGTTTTACACGTCAAGATGTTGTTGCATTGACAGGCAACAGTCAGGCAGCACATTCCTTGCTTCATGATTATATCAACGCTGGATATATTGAACGTATTCGAAGAGACCTTTATACTGCTATTAGCCTTGAAACGAAGCAACCTGTCGCAAATCGATTTATGATAGCCTCCCATATAGCTGAAGATGCTTGCGTTTCATTCCATAGCGCATTCGAATATTACGGTTATGCTAATCAAGTTTTTTATGAGGTTTATGTGACGACTGTGAGTAGATTCACAGACTTTGTATACGATGGTATCACATTTAAGAAAATCTCTCCACGCATTGATTCTGGGGTCATAACAACTAATACTGGAATCAGGATCACTGATTTGGAAAGGACTGTAATCGACAGTATTTATGGATTTGAGAAAGTCGGAGGTTTGGAGGAATTGCTACGTTGTCTGATGCTTGTCCCCTCGTTGAGAACTGACAAGCTTATTTCTTATCTCGATGACTATGGTCTAGCAATCTTATTTCAAAAGACGGGTTTTATATTGATGCAGTTCGCAAAGCAATTTAGTCTACCGTCCTCTTTTTTTGAATATTGCATGAGCAAAGTCCAGAAATCTAAAAAATATCTATATGCTGAAAAAGATACCTTGGCAAAGCAGTTTGTTTTACATGAGGATTGGCAACTTTATGCACCTAAGAATTTGAAATCTATAATTAACAAGGGAGTTGATCTCGATGGCTGATTGGAACAGATTGTTTCTGGGAAAACAAGCTAAAGAGCTTGGTTTTGTTCGTGACACCTACGAAAAGGTCTGTAGGTTAATTGAAATCTTAAAATTCTTTGAAAAAGATGATTTGTTATCATCTACAATAGCTTTAAAGGGTGGAACTGCAATCAATCTTACCATATTTGAACTGCCAAGATTATCTGTGGATATCGATCTGGATTTTTTAGAGAATCTTGATCGTGATGGAATGATGACTTCGAGAGCAGGGATAAATGATCGCATCGGCAGATTCATGATAGCCAACGGATATAAATTGAGTGTGAAATCAAAACAATACCATGCATTGGACTCATTAGTGTACGAATACTCAAATTCTGGTGGTGCTATGGATAACATCAAGGTTGAAATTAATTATATGCTTCGCTGTCATATTCTGCCAATTGATTCAAAAAAGTTCGAATCTACCTGGGAACCTGCAGGAGTCTCAATTTTAAGTGTAGCTCCTATTGAGATATTTGCTAGTAAAATCGTTGCATTACTTAATAGAACAGCTGCAAGAGATCTTTATGACATTAGTAACTTGTTGAAATTCAAATTGTTGGAGAAATCCGATGAAGAAATTTTGAGGAAGTGTGTTGTCTTTTATTGTGCCATAACTTCAAAAACCCCACCTTCAGAGTTTCAGTTAAGCAATATTGATGAATTAACCCTACACCGTATCAAAACTGATCTTTATCCTCTTCTGCGAAATGATGAGAAGTTCGATCTCCGAGCCTCTCAAATTCAAGTAAAAAAATGGCTTGTTGAATTATTGAAGCTAGAGGACAATGAGTGGAAGTTCCTTGAAGCTTTTAGAAATAAAGACTACCGTCCGGAGCTTCTATTTCAATCCGATGAGATATTAAAACGCATCAGTAGCCACCCGATGGCACTCTGGAAATGTTCGCAATAAAAAAAGCCTCCCTCAAGTAGGAAAGCTGTCTAATGAAATTATTATAGATTACGTATATATTCCACCATTGGTATGATGCTTTCAATATTACAATTATCGTAGGAGCTTGAAATAGCTTTGCTTGTACCCTTCTCAACATCTGACTTATTGTTCTTCAGAGATAAAACTTTGTTATAGGATTTCATGATCGTCTTATCCAATAAACCCATTTTCTCATAGTTGATTCCACTTTGAAAATAGAAGAATTTTATGTTGCTTTGTTGGCATGGAGAAAAATTGTTGGCTTTAATTTTCGAGAAAATTGCCTCTGTACATGGGGCTCCTCCAGTTGCAAATACAATTACCGGCTTTTTCTTATCAAGAGCTTCCACTTTTTTCTTAAAATCTTTTAACCTTTTTATATTACCCGCGTGAATTCCTGCACCATAAATAATCACATCAAATGATGCCAAATCCAATTGTCCAATTTTATCTAACAAAACCGTTTTACACTGTATTTTTTCAGCAATCCAATCCACATACTTTTTCGTGAATCCTGTATCGGTTCTATAAATCAATAGTATCGATTTCATCGAGATGATCCAACTATAACGCCTTCTTTTATTACATAATGTATATCATTTATGTTTGTTATGTTACTTAGTGGATTGCCATTTAATACTACCAAATCCCCAATCTTTCCTATTTCAATTGTCCCAAGTTCTTTATCTAATCCTAACAGTTCCGCTGCATTCTTGGTTGCAGTTAAAATAGCGTCAAATTCACTCATCCCATGTTTTACAAATAATTCTAGCTCTTTATAGAGCTTACCGTGTGGCACATAGGATGCCCCAGAAGCGCCAGCGTCAACTGCTGCTATAATTTTAATTCCTTTATCCATAGCACGTTTAAAATTAATTGGAAAATATTCTTCTTTAAATGGTTTGATTTCTGCATAAAATCTACTCCAAATTGGGTCTTTCCCTGATTTTATACCTTCTCTTGCTTTGTCCAAGGATTTCTTGCCTACAGAATAAAAAGGTTCAGGAATTAATTCTTTCATTTCTTGACTATTGTACTCTTCGGGATTATCTATAAAATTTGACCAATTGTAGAAACAATAAGCAGTTGGCACCCAATATATGTTTTTGCTTTCCATTATTTCAAGGGTTTCGTCATCCATTAAACCTAGTGGTGTATGCTCTATACTATCTACCCCTGCCTTTGCTGCTTCCTTTAAATCCTTTGGCCAACTAATTGTATGGGCAGCTACCTTCAACCCTTCGTTGTGGGCTTCCTGTACAATACTTCTTAGGACCTCTGGTTTCATACTTGCTTCAATTATTTCTGTCTTAAATCCTAATTTTACCAACTCGTCTTTAAGTTCATGGTCTTTTTCGATAAAGGATATATGAGCTCCAGGAGTAATAGTCTTAATGAAATCCACACCGTCTCTTTTTAGCTTTTTTACCATTTCTTTTGCTTCTTCTTGAGTATCGACATCAACTGACAAGCCATGTGCACCAAATATGCGACTAAGTATACCAATTGCAATTGGGTTCGGGGGGAAGAATCTTTTTAGACTAAAATAGCCATAAGAAGGAACTAGCGCCGGACCGGATGCTAATATCCTAGGTCCTACAACTTTACCCTGTTTAACATTTTCCTTAAATTTAAAGATCTGATTTCCTGACCCTCCGGGCATATTTCTTACAGTAGTAACGCCTGACTGTATCGTTATACGTGAATTTCTTGCTAACTTCGTACTCATTCTTTCCGCATATGGTTTTACAAAGTCATCAACCCCAGATTGAGCAAGATGTAGATGTGAATCTATCAATCCAGCAATGACTGTTTTTCCTGAAATATCCAACTCTTTAGCTTGTGGCGGGATAAGTATTTCACTTTCTTTTCCAATATCAGTGATAATACCATCTCGTATTATTATAGCCATATCTAATTTTATCGTATCCCTTACACCGTCAATTAGATTAGCACCTTTTAAAACAAGTATGTTTTCTTTTTTCATTTCCAACTCCCCTTTTATTATCATCATATCCAATATAAACAAAAACCTCGAACAGGCTCTCGAGGCCGCCAAATCATTTGCGTGTTTACACTTAATATAAATTGTAAAGCACTACCAAGTATTTATCAATAAAAAACCGGTTGAACTTTGCTTTACTCAGAACTTTTCGCCAAATAAACCTCATATCTCAGAAATAGGTATAATCCAAATCCTATTTTCACCACACCGTCTAGGATACCAAAAACTAGGAACGGTATATCTCTAAAAACTATACCGATAATTGGCAAGATTGTGCACAACGCACTTAGGTATAGCATAGATCGACCATGAACAGGGATGAATAGAAGGAAATGAATCCCTGTAGCTATCAAGGTACCCAGCCATACCATACGCCAATCACCGCTAGGAATAAATGAGCCTCCCATTATAAACATTAATGGGAATAGTGAGATATCGCCATATTTAGACATTTTCTTCTGTTGAGTATTTAATTCGCCTTCGAGTGTGTATTTTCTTTTCAAAATCGGATTAAACTCAGTGATATATAGGCTTAATCCATATCCACCCATAAAGACAAACGGGTTTAACTCAAATGTCCCTCCAACAACAGTTGCTAATACTATAACCGAGCCTATCAATATCAGCCAAATTCCAATCACACGTATAAATGGAAAGCTTAAAGTTTTGTTGTAATTATTATCAAAAAGTCTTTTCATTTGTATCCTCCTGAATTCCTTTCCTTACTGTATCTGCTCTATCAATCAACACTAAACATAGTCACCATTTGCTTCGGCACTTTTCTTTTCAATTTATCCAGCTCTTCTTTTTCTTTCTCACTATTTGCAATGTCTTTATTGTCTTTATAAAAGTTATAGGCGTAGTAGTGCCCTAAATACTGAGTCCTCATGTCATCATCATTTATTAAAATCATTATTTCAGCCAAATTGGCATGGGTATAGTTGCCTTGAATGATTGTCTTCTGAGTTAAATTCCAAAGTGCCATTTCAACTATTTTTGTCTTCTCGCTTTTATGCATTCTTAGCCATCTTCCACCGTCTGTATAAAATGCTCCATTTCTTAGCGGAATCAAAGAAACTACTCCCATCGATAGGGACATAACACCAAAAAGCAAGAATAGCTTATTGCTTGTAATTATTGCTAATGACAAAGCAATCGCTCCAAAAAATATTGATGCTATAGGTCCTCCTAAAAGGATATGCCCAAATTTCCTGTAATTATCCTCATTATCGTACCTTGGAACTGTGGCTCCAAGTCCACCCCATAATGAAATGTCTTTTTCAATATAGAATACAATCTTATCATTTTCATTTCTTTTTAGCCCAAATGGTCCAGCGATGAATATGTAAAATTTAAAACCTTCCTTCAAACCCACCAGGATATGACCCAGTTCATGCACCATGCTAGAAAAGATGAAACAACAAATTGCCGTTAAAATTAAAATCAAAATCTCCATTATTTCTCCAACTACTCACTGTAGATTTCTTTTTTAAATGTAGAACCATCACTATATACTACTTTAAGAACCAGACTGGAGTAATCAAGCTTTTCACCTGATGCATTAGTGTATAATTCATTGATATCTTCTCCGGCAGGCATTCCACCCTCATATATAATGTCTGTTTCAGTTAATTTTTCGCTCCCTATCAGCTGTCCATCCCTGTATTTTTCAAGATGTGCTTCTTTTAAGTAAATTGAATTATCGTACATCTTACCACTCGTTATCGACAAATTATAAGTGTCATCCTTATGAATGTTTGTACGAACTTCTAAATAACCATAATACCGGGCACCCATGTCTTCAATGCGTACTGTATTGATCTCAGCGCTTTGTATCATATCGCCATGAGAAACAGAAACATAATAATTGAAGCTTAGCTGATTCAGCCTTGCGTGTTCCTTTTTGCTTTCCTCCATTACCCTTATGGGTTCTTTGTTTGAATTACCACCATTATCATGTATGTAAGAATTCCAAACTGGTTCCAGATCTATTTCTATTGGCATAACTACTTTGAAGAGTCCGTTTCCCATATCTATCGCCTCGATAGAACTATATTCAGTCTCTTCATTCTTCTTGTAATTAAAGAGCACCTCAGAATCGTTTTGCAATTCTTTGACTTGCCACTCAAAATTAACCATGGCTCTATTCTTGTCTGATTCATCCATTACTGTTTCTACTTTAACTGCACTTAACCAGCTCTGATCTTCTTTAATTTTATTGATCGTGTTGTTAATCTGATTGACCTGGGCGTTGACTGTGTTAACGACCATTTGTTGTTGATTAGCCAAATCGTTTATCCTGTTATTAACTGCTTCAAGCCTTGTAAGTAAAGTGTAGTTCATAATTATACTTGCACACAATCCGCCTACCACTACTATCTTAAATAATTTCACTTTTGAACCTCCAATGTTTTATCGCATATAAAATTAGACGGGTTAAATAGATTTAGGTTCCCGCCTCACTCAAATGCTAAAACATCCCTCCATTGTATTTCTTTTGTGCGGCAATCATTATGACAAAACCCCAAACAAATCCTATTCCAAAAAATATCCAACCGTAAGATGTGCTTGTAAAGAAATCAACTGCACCTGTGATTATCATCCCGATTCCTATAATAATAATTGCTTTGCCCATTTTTTCAGTATAGGCTTTCTTGTCAGTTTCAGAAACCTTTGTATAATGATAAGAATGAATAAGCGTAATCTGTTCTTTCTTCCAAATACGCCACCCTAAAAACAAGAATATTCCGCCTGAAACAAACATAATAACTAGTTCCACTAGGCCCTCCATTAAAAAATTGTATTAGGTTAATATGCTTTTAATGCTGTTCACTAAGCTTCAGAAATTACAAAAAATACTGTCAAATATCTCCATTAACTCAACAAAACTTGTATTCCTAAAACCTAGATTTTTTAAGTCAGGTCTGTCTTTATCGATGAGTTTCATAAATACCTTAATATCGTTTTTAATCTCGTCAGCTGTTTCCAATCGACTGGAAGGTGTAACATTTGACAGAAGCCTAAAAATATCGTTCTTGTGTTTTCTTATACTTTTTGAATCAATATTTTCACCTTTTTCTTGCTTTTGATTCATATCCAGCCAGGCCTTGATTTTAAGCAGGATTACCGTTTCAATTTCAACGACAGAGTAGCCATCAACTGTACGTTTGCCTTTTACTAACAATTCATAGTAAGCATCATTTAACAATATGGCCGAAAGACTAATTATACTGTCATCTATGTGAATTGGCGTGAATCCAGTATCATCTTTAAGTTTGAAATTATCTGACTTTTTACTAAAAAGCTCAACCATTTTAGGATAGTCAGATTTACTAGGCTCTGTAAACCGATAAAACTGATTTTCTCCTGTGCTCTTTTCACAGTGCTTGTATCCCCCATCTTCCATGAACTTCCAGAATGTCTCTCCAAAGGATGCGTCAATCATCTCGACTATTAGTACAATATCCAAATCTTTTGTTGCTCTAAAAGGAGCTCCCAGTTCATCCATAAGGATATCACAAGCAGCTCCACCTATGAAAACATATTTATTTGTATGCTCGCCAAAGTATTCCCTGAATTTTGTTAACCCGTGTACCATGTTTCACCTCGCAAGAGCTCTTCCAACGCTTGCTCTATCCTTTCATCATTTTCTCCCTTTAAAGAAGCGTACAAAGACATAATATCTACGTGCTTCTTATTAGAAAACTGTCTAGGATCATAGTCCCACACCTCAAGTTCCGCCAGCTTTTCATCCTTTATTATGTCCTTATTCTTGATGATTTCCATTTTCTGCTTGTTAAGATCTTCCCCGCTTATAGCCCTTATTGGATATACTGGCGGATTTAACATAGATAATTCAGCTAGCGCATCAAGTCCCGCAATCAACGCACCTTCTGGTGGTTTTTTTACATGGATCAACTTCTTTACCGGAGATTTTATAAGTTCATGACCCTTTTGAAAATACTCAGGATCCTGAATCCTTCTATATTCTTTGCTACGGCTGGTTTTACCTCCAATGTCATAGATCAGTAATTTAGCACTATAAAGTGCATATAGTGCTCTGGAGGCTGTCATCAATGTGAAACCCATCTTTTCTGCAAACCCTGTTGCGTTAATCACTTCATTCTTATTATATAGAAAATACAGGTATGCAACTTGTGTAGATGTGGAAAATGTTTTAACTTCCTTTTCAACATATTTGGATGTTTTCTTTAAATCAAGTCCTAAAAAAGGCATATACATTTGTCCATCTTCAACAATGAATGGGATACGATTTTCAATCAACCTTTTTCTTCTATACCAACTAATCTCTTTGTAGTAAAACACAATCTGTAGATTAGTCAATTCTTTGATACGCTTAATATGCTTATGAAGTACGTCTAAACTAGGCGCTTCATCCAGTATTTCTATTAGGATGCAAGTTGTATCAAGAATTGTCATCTCATGAAAATTGTAACTAGTTCTTAAAAAAACTGGGAAAGCATTTTTGTCAATCCATGATCTAATGATGACGTAATCATCGATGTTTTCTTTTAGATATGTTTCTATTGTCCTTATCAAGGTAGTCACCTCCTAATATAACATTATATACTTGAAATATAACATGTATAATGTTATATTTCAAGTCATTTTTGTTGATTAGCATTAGGCGTGTTACATCTTAGGTATCATCTTTGTCACAAGCTCGCACAAATCCTTTGAGGCCTTCTGAGCCATTTCAACAACGCGTTCATGGGAATGCTTGACCTTTTGTATCCCTGTTGCCATATTGGTGATACAGGATATGGCCAAAACATCCAGTCCTAAATAGTTGGCAACAATGGTTTCAGTCACTGTTGACATGCCAACCGCATCGGCTCCGTGACGTTTGATCATTTCAATCTCCGCTTTTGTTTCATAATACGGCCCCATGAAGCCGGCATAAACACCTTCACCGATTTCTAAAGACATCTCTTTTGCTGTCTCTTTTGCAAGATCTAGATATTTATGGCAGTAGGGTTCAGTCATGTCTGGAAAGCGAGGTCCGAATCTTTCATCATTATGACCTACTAGAGGATTGGTTCCCATGAGATTAATGAAATCGTTTATAAGCATTAGTTTTCCCGGTTCTAGATTTAGATTGATGCCACCTGCGGCATTCGTAACGATAATCTTCTCTACACCCAGCATTTTCAATAAATACACGGGGTAAGTAACTTCCTTCATTGTATAGCCTTCATAAAAATGGAATCTGCCTGAAAGGCAAATCACTTCAGTGTTATTTATTTTTCCTTGGATCCATTGTCCTTCATGACCTTTGACTGTCACAACTGGAAAATGAGGAATTAACTCATAAGGGATGATCTCCTCGTCCTCCATGATATCAATCAGCCCTGAAAGACCTGAGCCTAGAATGATGCCTATTTTTGGACTTGTTTTGCTTTGCGACTTAATGAAATTTGATGATTCCAATACTTTATCATACATAGTTTTTCATCCTTTCTTTGTTATCAAAAAATGCACATAGCATTCCTTATTCCAAATACATTAATCCAATCACACTTAAAATACTTTCGATTGCTGTCTCAAGCTTTGTACCTTTATCATAAGGATTTTTCTTCTCATACCCATTCCACCTCTTAACAAAAGATTCATCATTTTTGATATCTTTAAGAAATATTTTGATTTTATTTAAATCAAACTCTGTATTCCGCTGACTAAATGTTTTTTTGCATGCTTCCATTAAAATTTCTATCCTGATTTTATCTCTTTTTAGGTTATATATCACATGTAAATCATAATAATCTTTGCTACGACTATTTAAGAACCCTTTAATATAAATTGTTTGTAGTTTTTCGGCCATTATTGTCTCAATGGGGTAAGCTCGAATTGTAATATCTTCAAGTCCAAATGTACTACTATAAACATAATCGATAGGATCAGGTGTGACTAAATCTCCTGTAGCAATGTCAAGCGGAACAATTTGCTTAATATTTTGCAACCCACAAATTACCATAACTCGATAGCCACCGTATTGGTCTTGGCCCTTTATTTTTTGAATACCTTGAATCTCATAAGTGATCTTATCGTCTGAATCATTTTCCAATGCATCAGATAGCATTTCTCTTATTCGTTCGTCAGATAGCTCCATTTTTGTTAGAAGAAAATCAATATCTACTGTACTCCTAGTACCAAGACCTAGAATGTTGGAAAGAAGAAATCCTCCTTTAAATATTAAATTTTCATTGTATTTACTATTTGCTAGTCTGTGAAGCACAGTCTCCAAAAAGTACTGAGTCATTACGGAATTAAACGTCAGACCGGATTCTTTACTTATTTTATGACAAAGACTGGTTAGTTTATCTTTATTCATAAAGAACCTCCATAATATCCCTGACTTCTGATGCAATTCCCATTTTTGCCGCTATCTCATATAGCATATGAACGTTTTTGTGTTTATAGCTTGAATATCCTCTCAACAATTTGACATACGATTCAGGATCCATATTCTCCTTGTGGAGGATAAAATCACAAATTGTACGTTCATAAGAATATGCTCTGACAGAATTTCCATAAGTTGTCTTTACCACTGTCACTCCCAGTTCAAACCATTCTTTTTTAACATAATGTACATGCACTCCAACAGGTGTTTTATTGAACTTATAATTTGAACTTACTGTAACATCTTTGACCTGAATAATCTTGTCTGTGACGCCTATAAGATACAAAGCTGTTTCATAAGAAAAAACAGAACCACTGTATTTATATTGAAAAAAATAAAACTCATCATAGTCACCATTCTTCGTCAAATAAATTCCTGTATCTACTCTATGCAATACCCCCTTTTCAATAAGTCTGCTTAGATAGACTGTTGGTATTCCATTTTCTCTACAGTAAAGAGAAGTTATTATACCACCTGAATCTTTAAGATGTTTTTCTATTTGTTTTATATAATCCATTATTATCATCTCCTTGTTGCATCCACACGGTTATTATATCATTTTGTCCGTGCATATGCAACATTGAAATGAAGACTATAATATGTAATAATCTTTTAATGCATCCTCCACATACTCAGCAGTTAAGTCTATCATTTGTCGGGCCCTGTTTAGCAATATAAAAATATGAAACTTAATGACTAATTTATAGTCATTAAGTTCCTATTATAAATTATTTCTCATGCAAAATTCAACTCACAAATATTATGATGAAAAATCAAAAAAGGCTATCATATGATTGAGGGTGAAAAACTTTGAACTTTAAACCCAATAAATAGAAACTTTTTTGAGATATACGAGAACACACTTAACTTCACTGATGAGAGGTTCAAGACTAATGTGAAATGGGACTTTTGTCATCAGTACTGTTTACTCTATCGGAATAAAGATGTCTGTAAAACTTTTCTCTTTCCATCGCTTGGGCGGTTCAGTCACATATAATTCAAACGGAAATGAGTCTCTAGGCTTCTCTTGTCCTTTAAATAGCCACTCCTGATACATATATTGCCATGCTGACTCATATTCTGGAGGTGAGATTTCAAAATGGCCGATGCCAAACTTTCCACTAATCTGCATAACATTAATTTCTTCAATTTCATTTATTACAACGTCGCTAGGTATTGTCATTGCCACACTAGTCCTTAAATTCTCCGCATCTGTAATAAACGGATTATCATGATAAATCGTAAGAACCTTCGTTTCTCCTTCAATGATTAGATTGTTGGCTGTTGCAAACGAGAACAACTGATTGAACATTTTTCTGCTGTTTTTTCTAAATGCTGCATAACTACCTTTAAATCTTACATAAATAACCCTTGTGTTAAAGTTTTCTATTGTTATGTTTGGCTTTTCCACTACCACTACACCTCCGTATTTCATATACCCCTATTATACATCAGGCTGTTTGATATTTCTTTTCCATTCTTGCTCTTTTCGGAACTCAGTAGGACTGACACCATAATGCTTCTTAAATACTTTGTTATAGCTGCTAGAACTGCTGTAACCATACTTAAATGCAATCTCCGTGATACTTATTTCAGTATTTATTGCTAAGTAAATTGCAGAGCGTTCCATCTTTATGCGTGTAATGAACTGCTTCAATGTTTCATTCGAGTACTTTGAGAATAATCTATGAAAGTGATATTCGGAGAAATTAACATTTTTAGCAACGTCAGATAACGTAATCCGTTTATCTAGGTTTGTTTCAATATAATCTTCAGTTTTATTGATCAGTCTTTTGTAATCATCAATATTCATATCATATCTACTTATTTAATCACTTTATATCTGATATGAATTCTTCCTTCAGGCAATTCAACTACCTCGATTCTTTCCAGCTTAATTGACAAATCATCGATCAAATCAAATGGTCGAAATCCATTACGTAATAAAATTGGTATTATATCTACTTGCAATTCATCAATCAAGTCTTCATTTAAACATAATTGAGTAGTTATCGCACTCCCTATGATATTAACATCTTTATCACCTGCAGCTGTTTTTGCTTGCCTAATTGCTTCTGCAACACCATCAGTGATAAAAGTAAAGGATAGCTTGTCAGTCTCTTTAGGATGTCTTTTAGGTTTTTTGTCGGTAAATACGAATATGGGAACCTGATACTCATAATTATTTGCATATAAATCCGGATCATCAGCCATTTCAAATTCTTTTTTTGACATGACAACCGATCCTGTCAATAAAATTGATTCTTTGAATACTTCTGTTTCTGCAAGCGAGTCTAGATCCTGATATAGACTATCAACACTACCATTTATATCTTCTGCAAAACCATCTAAAGATAGAGTTACACCTAAGATAACTTTTCCCATCGGATATCTCTCCTTTCTATCTAAATCTTCCTTTGTTGTAAACCGCAGCTGTGAAAATATTCAACAGAAGAGTAACAACAAGAAGAACGCCTGAAACAAAAACCACACAAATATAGCTGTTTATCGCTTTAAAAGGTCCCTTCTCTTTCTAAATTCAATGATTGGCAAATCTCCCTGAACGAGGTTTTCCCCCATCGTCAGTTCGCTTTTGATCGGCAGTTGCGTCAGGACAACTCGTCTATCTTGATGTAGTATGATTTTATTCATTGTGGTACTTAACCAGTTTACGATTTGTTTTAAGCCCGGTGTATGAATAAAGCTTTGGTAGAATCGTAGATAGATATGTGTATTTTCATCATCTATTGGGGTAAATGCTGCTAGTATTCTCACATTGTCTGATATTCGGTTATGCCAAATATTCGGCATTTGAAATTGCAACCTGAACAATTTGTCATATTCTTGGATTTCATTGGGCTTTTCGGGTGTTTGGCCATTGTCATTTTCATTTTTTACATAGAAAGTCATTAGGTTCTCTTTCCATTTGACAACTGGTCCATTTACAAGTGTATTACCACCTCTCCCGATTGTTGATTTATGGACGAATGGTAAATGAACTACATCAAGCTGGTTTTCAATTGCTCTCGTATAATGGACCCCCCAGGTTTCAGAAAATCCACCGTAAGAAAACCCTTCTTTCAGCTCTTCAAAAAAAGGAATCTCAGGAACGTCAATAAGTTCATCACTGTACCATAACCATATGAATCCATAGGCTTCCTTGACCAAATAGGCATTTACTTTATAACGATCTGGAACCTTGGAATTCTTCCCGTTTGCTGGTATATAATTGACCTTTCCACTTGAATCATATTGAAATCCATGGAAGGGACACTCAACATGGTTATTGATTATCTTGCCCGTACTTAATGATGCGCCTCTATGACAGCATTTATCAAAGATGCAATTAACCTCGTTATTTTCATCTCTCCAAAAAACCAACTTCTCCGATAATCTTGTAACACCCAGAAGCTTATTTTTTTTCAGCTGCTTGGAATCCAGTACCGCATACCATTGATTTTTAATCACAGATTTCATCTCCTATGCATCTCTATGAGAAAGATTTTCGATTTGTTCGTCGATAAGTAGTCTCATATATGTTATAACATTTTTCGTCAAGTAAGTGAAGTTGATTATTGCACCTCAAATATGCGTTCGAGGCTATATTCATGAAAACAGCCTCATCTACCGCTTCTTATCATTAGTATAACAAAGCGTTCTAAATGAGACTGTCTCTAATTTAAATTATTTTTAACTGTTTCGCTACACTAACCCAGCACTTTGTTTCTTCCGGTCTTTTTAGCTTCATATAATTTTTTGTCTGTACACTGAATCAATGTTTCATAATCTATCATTTCTTTGTTATTTAAGGTGTGAAGTCCAAAACTTGAAGTTAGTTTAATTTTTTCTCCATCATAGTTGAAAACATTATCTTCAATGGATTTTCTCATTCTTTCTGCGACATTCCACGCAAACTCTTTGTCCGTACCTGTCAGGCAGACGATAAACTCTTCCCCTCCAAATCTTGCAACCCAATCCTTACCCTGTCTTGTATTTCTTTCAAGTATTTGAGCAAATTCCTTTAATATATAGTCCCCTGCTAAGTGACCATAGGTGTCGTTGATTTTTTTGAAATGGTCTATATCTGCCATTAACAATGAGAGTGGCTGGTTTTCCAAGTAAGATATGGTAATATCAACAGGTAATCTTTCAATAATATATCTCTTGTTATAAATTTGTGTAAGCTCGTCTGTCACTACTGCTACATTTGCTTGATCAAGCAGTTTTTTTATTTCCAAACCTTCAATTAGCTTAATTTCACCTAGAATCATGCTTTTAGTAACATTTTTTAGAAGTTCAACTACCACGATCCTTTCCCCTATTGTTACAGGTATAGCCGTAACCATAACGATTCTATCAGGAGATGTTTCGATTTTTATAAAGGTCTCATTTTCACTGTAGGCTCTCATAGAAATACAGTTCTTGCAGGTCTCTCCTGTTCCCCAAACATCATAGCATGCTTCTAGAGTCTCTGTCCGTGTTTCTTCATAATTAGCCTTGACATATATTTCCTTTTTATTGACAGGATCAACAACTCTAGTCTGTTCATACATCTTTTCAAATGTCGTTAACTGCTTTATGAGTGCTTCAAATTCCTCTAGCCTGATTTCCATCATGATCACCTCTTGAGCTCTATTTATTATAGTTTATGATTTCGTAAAAGGGTCTAAAGTATAGACTTATTATAAATTATAAGATATTTCCTAATGTTTATCAATGTAAACCTGGGTTATCTTTACTCTACTAAAATGTGTTCTCGTCAAAAACTAGATGATCTGCAGAAATTACACCAATCATTATAGACTTCCAATTCTGACTTGCCAAATACATCCTCGTATGACTTTCCACCTGATGCAAACTCAAGCACTTTATCCCAACCATATGTTTCATCGAGATATTCAATATACGAATATGAATAAGCGTACCCACCCATATTTCCAAACTCTAATCCATTATTTGTCTGCATCTGCTTGAATGTAGGAATAGAATGGCTTGTCAAATCCGAAGCATTTGGCTTTTGATTTGCTAGGTATGTTGCCAGACCATTGTCCCAGAAATAGGATATCTTTGGATTGATTTGATAATTTATAGCATGTACCAGCTCATGCAAGGTTGCATTCAATATGCTTTCATATGTATGTCCTTTTACCTTCGTATAGGGCGAGACCATCATAATATTTCCATTGTGGCTGTCTCCAATGTGCCAGGATGGTGCGAAAGTTAGGGTAATAAAACCTGCTTCTCTGAGGGCCAACTGGTTTTGAGTTTTGTATATGTATACTTGAATAGGCTCATTGATTTCCATCTTCATTTTCTCTTTTATTTCGTCGGATTTCAACTGAAGCAGCTCAAAGACCTCTTCGGCGCCTTTCTGTTCTCCGGGTGAATAATACATCTGAATATTTTCATCTGCTATAGTTTCATAGCCCATAGGTTTTAGAAAAAAAATTGGTAGTGTTTGAATAATTACGAGTGCTACTATAAATGCCAAAACTCTCATGGTTTTTTTCCTTCTTTCTTTTTTCATTTTTATTATCTCCTAAATTTTCTATCGAATTAAAAACAGCCTCATTAGCCGCTTCTTATAATAAATATAACAAAGCGTCCTTAAATGAGACTGTTTCGAATCTTAAATTATTCTTAAATGTTCTCCATCCAATATTATTACTGTATCAACAGGATTCTTGATTCAGATGGTGTTTGAAACACCACCTGAACCTTAGAAACCGTTATCCAGGGACTCTACAGTGCTTATCTCCTACTTATAGAAGTGGGAGTTTTAGCACTGTTAGTCATCGGAAAAAGCTGAGTGCCTTACATTTCTTTTAGTTAAAGTAAATTTAGGTATTCTCTTTTTCCATCAACAATTGCATAAATAATGACTGTTTTATCTGTCTCGTTTATTTTATAAAAAACAAGATGCTTTTCAATAATCAATACTCTGAACCCTTGCTTTTTTAAAATCGAATATCTTGGAATACTTCCCGACTGCGGAAACTCTTTTAAGCGATTGATAGCTGTTTCAATCTTACCCAGATAACCTAAAGCAATTTCAATATTGCCAGAATCATCTGCAATGTAAAAAATGATTTCACGGAGCTGTTCTTCTGCTTTGTCCGTTCGCAAGATTCTATACATCATCTATTCTTCCTATGAAGTAAAGATGAGCGTAGGTCATCAATCGAATCCTGCATGAGTCCTATCCTACCGTTTTTTATATCTTCTTCCGCTTCAGCTAGAGTTTTTAACAATTCCAGTTCAGCTTTCATCTGATAATAATCCTGGACACCAAGTACTGCTGTATCGCCACGTCCATTAACAGTAATAATGACTGCTTCCCTAGTTTCTTTGCATTGCTTGGAAATTTCATTATAATGATTTCTTAAATCTGCCGACGGTCTGATTTCTAATCCCATTGTATCACCTCACTAATTAATTATAGTCATATTATATCATGATTTGACTATGTTATCAACCCGCAATCGAATCAATCCCAAAATTTCGCGTTGCCCTCATCATCAAAATGCATCAGACAGTCCACTTTTCCACTCTTTGAAAGTGATTCCACAAGCGTCCCTCTCGAGAACACATCACCCTCTATAAGGTATATAAATGCAGCCTTTTCCTGAAATGAGAAATCATATTCAGAAAGATTGGTCAAATCTTCAATCACCTCGCCGTTTTCATCAAAGACTTTACTTGAAAACGAACTGAGTCTCTCTTCTGATTCTGTTTCCAGATCCAATCTAAACAAATCATAGTTATCGCTTGATTTTATATAATAGATGTCTTGACTGGATGTGTTGTAATAATCCCCACCGGATAACACAACTCTTTCGTCGCCACCATCAAGGTTCATTTGGTTGAATGTCCCTTCGTTCACGCTCCAGTAGTAAATGCCTGTATCATCGACAAGGACATAGGTGGAGTACTTGTCAGTGAGCTTTATATTTACATCTGTCTCAAGATTGAGTTTCCACAAACTAAGACCGTTGTTTGAAATGTAATACACTGCTTCATCATAATAATAAGCCATGGAGGCTTCAGGTATGATTTTTTTCAAATCACTTCCATCCGTTCCCAAGCTATAGACATGGGACATATTCGATTCATCACGCATGTCAAAATACATCCTATCGCCTGCAACATAAAGATTGGAACAATAGCCTTCAAAAATCCGTTGTCTATCAGATCCGTCAGTTCTGATTTTATATACTGAAAAATTGTCATCAAAGTTGGTGTAATAGACCCACCCGCCAAGCACGTTGATATTGCTGATTCGGTCATCACTCAATTTCATCTTTTCGCTTCCGTCCAAGTTGGCTTTGTAAAGCGCCCAGTGATCCGATTCACTTCTATAATATACTTTTCCTTCTGAGTCTCCCGCCATCAGACCACCCTGTCCGATGTTGCCGGCAAGGAATCCATTCCCCTCAGACTGAATCACTGGAGGTGTTGTTACTTCATCATCCACTTCACAAGATGTGAGTGTCAATAGTCCGATTGACATCAATACTAAAATTATCATTAAAGTTATTTTTGTCTTTTCTTTTCTTTCCTTCATATTTTCATCCTATTTCATAAAAATTCTTTATTGTTTTAATTATCTAAGAAAGGCCTATCAAACACTTTGTCCATGGCATTATTCTTCTTCAGCATCTGATTCCAGAAAATACTATCTCCAATACCAATTCTGGATAGAAACTGGAACATCCTGCTCTTGCCTTTTGACAGTTCAATTAGTTTTCCCATTTCATTCATGATTTCTATGTTAAAAGAACCTTCCTTTTCAAAATGTTCACCTAACATTTGCATTTGCTTGAACAGCTTTTTATTCATCTTATCAGGCATCATAGATATTCCAGAAGATCCACCTCTAACTACAGTTCCAAGATAATTATAATTCAAATGTCTTGCAAGTGAAGATAAATACTTCTCGAGATATTTCGACTGTGCTGATTCCATAAATCCTGACTGTACAATAAAACCCATTGATTTTCCAGCATCTGTAGCTGGTTCCATGAAACCCATTAGTTTCATTACAATGCCTGGCATGGCATGAATGTATAATGGCATTGCTATAATAATATTGTCAAATTGTTGCATATATTCAGCAAGCTGTAGGCTGTCTTCATTTGCCACGTAGCGTACCTCGTAAGAAGTCCCTGCTCCCTTTATAAATTGTTGAATGAACACTTCAGTATTTCCGTTTTTGGCTTTTGGTGAGCCGTTGATAATTAAGGTTTTCATCTATATATCTCCTCCGGAGAAAATTGAGTTATCGGTTTCACTATTTCACATTTGTTGTAGAATTGATAAAAGGTCCTATGTATATAATCCTCATAGATTTTCTGATCTTCTGCTAAAGAAAACTCACCCTGATAATGAAACTCTATATCTGGGTACTTTTCATATCGTGGCAGGTGCATGGATTCTCCGGTCTTATAGGTTATGTATGGGAGATAGAGGGGAATCAGTCGGTCAAAAAGTGTCTTAAGATTGCCACTTACAAACCCATGTGTCACCTTAGAAAAAATAATGACTTTATCTGAGCTCATATACGCCTTGTAGAACTCATCCAAATCCTTATGAATGCACCTTCCCGGAGTTTTAAGCCAACACGAAAAACATCCGACGCAATCCTTTACTGCTGTTATCCTTAAATCAAGTGTATACTGGCAAGGAGTTTCAAGTCCGTCATATTCTTTTATAACTAAATTAGATTCCATTGCTCACCAACCATTTCATAATGTTTTCTTCTCTTTCCTTGATATCCTCATGCTGCTCATCGTATTTCGTCATTTTCTTCTGTGCGACAATATTCCCATCTAGCATATAGAGTATTCTTTCTGTTTTTGCTGCCACCTTGACATCGTGGGTAACCAGCATTACAGTTGTGCCTTGTTTATTGATGTCCGCGAGAATTGACATGATTTCTCCAGCGGATTTGGAATCCAATGCTCCCGTCGGTTCGTCTCCAAATATGATATCCGGATCATTGATCAATGCTCTGCAAATGCCGGCTCTCTGGAGCTGTCCACCGGATGCTTGGGTGATATTATTATCCGCAATGTTCTCAATTCCTGTCATCTCCATTAGCTTTTTAGCCTTTTGATTTACCTTTGTTTTATCCGCATCCTTGGATAAAAGTGCAGGAAACATAACATTATCAATCAGGGATAGATTCTTTAATAAATTAATATCCTGGAAGATAAACCCCATATTATTCAGTCTAATTTTCGCTAGCTCCTCTTCTTTTAATCCACTGATTTCTACATTGTTTAGTTTAACACTCCCTGAAGTGAGCCTGTCCATACCGCTAACATTGTATAGCAGAGTGGACTTCCCGCTTCCGGATGGCCCCATGACCGATACGAATTCACCTTCTTCTATCTCCAGGTTTACATCCTTTAGAATATGAAGATCATTATTCTTCCCTAGTGTTACTCTTTTGTTCAGGCTTCTCGCCTCTAATACATTGTTCATTAATACTCCTCCGAATTCTACTTTAGGTTACGATTTTTATTTTTTTCTATTTAACTTCTTAACACGACTGAAATGTCATTTTCAACAGCCACGTTGCAGCATATAGATACTGTAAATCCAACTACTGCTATCAGAGCTAACGGACATAGGAGCCAAATTTGCCACGCACTGTCAACAAATTGAATCCTTGCAGCCCCCATAGATGACATCGCTAAGCTTACAAGAAGCTCTCCCAGGTAATTAGATGCCAATACGCCAAGTATTATTCCTACTACCAGGACCGTCAAAGTTCCTGCCATGTATTGCTGTTTAATATTCTTGGAAGTTAATCCCACGCTTCGCATTATGGCAATCTGGGACATATCCTTTGATAGTAGCATCTTAAGATACAATGCGGTGATCAGAGCTACAATCACTAATGCAACAGCGATTCCTCCTATAACGACAGCTCCCATCTGATCAATTAGATTCCCAAGGGTTTGCCTAGTATATTCCTTGATATCATTTACCTGGGCGGAAGCGTAAGTATTCTGATAGTAGTCCATTTTACTTCCAATATCAACACCAGGAGTTACATTCATATAAACAATGTACCAGAGAATGGAGTCTTCATTCAAACCAAGGCTTGTATCTGCCTTTGTTGTTTTCCCACCATTTGTAATATCCTGATAAATACCGGATACTGTCAAGGCCTTATCTATCCCGGCAACCTTTATGACTACCTCATCGCCCACTTTTTTGTTTAATCCGTCTGCTGATGCATTAGCATAGGAAAGTGAAATTTCACCTTCACCCACCGGTGCCTTTCCTTCCAGATACTTTAATGGAAATACTGAAAAGTCTCCAGTCTCAATTAGTATATAGTCCCATGAACCTTCCATATTTTTAGCCTGGTAGTAGCATGTTATGTAGGCCGCGGACTCTTTAATATCCGAATCATTTTGCAGGTCTTCCTTCAGCTTCTTAAAATCATCTGTGATTGTATCTGTCTTTCGTAGGTCTATTCTCATATCGGATTTTCCTATTCCCATGTAAGTAGAAAACTCAGGTGAGCGCATGGTGTTATATACATTTAACGGAAGAGTTATAATAAACATACTTACAACGAAGATAACAAGCAGCAACCTATATAATCTGAATCGCTTCCATACATCCCTAAGCCCCATGTAGATGTTAGTGCTGAAGAACCTGCTCTTAAGCAATGGGAAGCTGTATTTTTGATTTTTCCCTTGTTCCATAATATCTGCACGCAATGCCTCAACCGAAGAAATCTTATCGATTTTTCCCAGAACTCTTTTGCAATACGTTACTATCATAAAATATACAAGTAGGGGAGCTAGAAGGGATAGTCCGTATTTTAAATTTCCAGATAGGTTCGATGATAAATAAAGTCTCATATTACCGCTGAACAGATTTGCCACAGGGAAGGAAATTATATAGCCAATGACACCAGCTGCCACTGACATGGCTCTGTATTTTGTGAGATATACTTTCTTGATATCATTTTGGGATATTCCCATCGCCTTCATAACACCAATTTCTCTTAGATCCTCATCCATGGTCGCCAGAAATGTAAGCTTGATACAAAATGCGGATATGATAATCAACAGAATACTGATCACAATAATCACCATGGCAATCGCGAGATCTGACATGGCGTTGAACAGCATGAATGCCATTGCGCCAACTGCAGGACCGTTTGCAGGAAGACCCGCTTCTATATAGGCAGTCTGAACAGCCTGATCATTGCCGGTTTCTTTTAATTTGAACTCAATGATATACTCCAATTCTCCTGTTTGTTTTTCAAGAATTTTGTCAAAGTCCGTCTGATTGACAACAAACCGTTTTGAAGAAGCGATGGAGGCATTCATCTCATAATCTCTTACATAATCTGAAATAATAAATTCGTTTCGATACTCTTCAGTTTCAACTCTGATTAAATCGCCTATTTTCAAATCATGCTTTACCATGAAATAGATTGGAACTGCAATCTCACCTTCCTTGACATCCAGCTTTTCATTATCAAGATCCAACAGGAAATCAAATTTCTTATTCTGTACGACAAATGAGATATCCTGTATCGTTCCGGCCATGGTATTATTGTCACCGTAATGGATATTCATTCCCTCAATATTCAGAAGAACCATGGTCTCTTGCATGGATATATGCGCCTGTTGCTGTTCTGTGAACTTATCAATTTCTGACTGGTTGTATTCTCCAGCATGCATCTGTGCGATGTCAGCCGGTACTGCATGCTCCTTCAGTTCCGATATTGATTGAGTCAGGTTTGCAATAATATTGGTCGCACTGGCTCCTAAGACTACCGCCATGGTTATAAACACAAACACTGCCAAAGTAATTACTTTTTTTCTGTTGAAATCATTCTTTACAATTTTTAAAAACATTAGTTTTTCTCCTACTCACTAGCTTTCTTTGAAAATTATTTTTGTTATAATACTGGGTTATTCTTAAATGCTTTCATACTGAATTCAAATATAGTGCTTAATGATTCCAAAGGTGTCAGTTTAAGCTCTTGCCTCATATATTGCTCGTTGTAAATTACCATGGATACGGCTCCTAGTATTAAGGCTTTTAGAAACAATACCCCGCTTTGAACGTCAGTATTTTTAGCTACACTGCCGTCAACGATTCCTTTAGCTATGCAATCTGACATGTAGCTTGTCAGGTTCGCATTTTTGGTGATTATTTCTTCATATATCCCCAGTTCCTTAAATTCATTTAAATCCTTCAGTTGATAGATCGATATCATTTTAGTGTAAAGAGGCTTTTTCACTGCGATTTCAGTAAATACGATCCGCATCAGATCAAGTTTTTCATACCCTGTCATGGATTCCTGTTCATCCAGTTTTGACTTGATCATTCCATTGATCCTGTTGGCTGCACGAACATATATCGAAGCCATTATTTCGTCTTTACCCTTAAAATAGGCGTAAAGCGTTTGCTTTGTAAATTCAGCTTCTTTAGCGATATCATCCATTGTGACAGATTCAAAGTTTCCCATTTCATATATACGTTCAACAGCATCTAGAATCTCATTGCGTCTGATTTCAATATCTTTTTTCTTTCGATTTGACTTAGTCATAAACTCACCGTCCTATTTATTATACTCTCGGTCTAATTTAGCATACTGTTAGTAATTAGTCAATCTCTTTTTTAAAGTATTTTCAAAAAAACAGCCCTATCTCGTATCCTTGTAAACTATAACAAGGGATTATTAAATAGGACTGTTTCTATTCTTAAATTATCATTAAATTTGAAAGGCTTGATTATAAATATAATCTTTTATCCAACTTGCACTAGCATCAATTTATGAACCTGACTCAATATGACTAAATCATGCTCAAATTTTCAATGGCTTGTTTTTCATCTGGTAAGAAAAATATGTTTTTCCCTCTATTGCTCTCATAAATAAAATCCTTTAAGCTTTTACTTGTATAAACAGAAAAATCTCCCACAATAGCAATCTTTACATTATAATTGATGAATTTTTGTAATATTTCTCCTGCAAGCCTTGTACTTAACTTAAAAAAATCCTCGCTAAATGCCGATTTATTTAAAATAATCCTATCGTGACCTATATCATACTTTACTTTCATCATAAAATCCAAAGCTGATTGGACATCCGATATCAATATTTCGCTACTATGAATTATGGCAATTCCATTGTTGTTTTCTTTTATAATATTCACTTTCATGTTAATCCTCCGATTATCTGATTATTGACTGTATTAGAGACTCGTTTTGCAACTCTAAAAATGTCGCCATTAGCACATGGCTAAAAGCATGAGATTGTTTATCATCCTTTTCAAGATTACTATAAAAAAAATTTCTCTGCAATCAATGATTTATTTTGATTACTTTACTGACTATTATATTTTTTCCTGTTACTTATTTGCTAGTATGTCTATAGTATAATACCACTATATTTACTTCGCAACATATTCACAATTGACTTCATTGTCTTAGATTACATAGCAAGATTATTCACTGAAAAAAGTATACTCCACTTAAAAAGATTCAAGAAAGGAGCAGTCATAATGATCAAAAAAGAAAAAATGATATCTATAGAAGAATTGCGTGAGAGCTTTGGACAATTAGATTATATATGCAGTAAAAAGATAGCTACATCGCTTTTTTTGGCCTATAAAATTGGATAAACCACTGTTTCTATTCTTAAATTATCATTAAATTTGTTTATCTTATTTACACTTTAACTTAGTGCAACCACTAGCGTACTAACTACAGCTATTATATTCGCGGGACCCATAATATACTTTTCTTTTTTGCTTGGAGATGATAAATTTACAATTGAACCTAAGATGAAAAAAATGTATATTCTTGTGCGGGAGAGCCGCAGTTCCGGTGTGGCATGAGCCACATGTCCGGAACTACTGAGCCACCAATTACTCGCTTAGACGTTTATCCAATCCATAGACCTCCCGCATTGATAAGTCCTTGGAAGGATCTAT
>JAHRFV010000111.1 GCA_019084435.1 Dethiosulfatibacter sp. | reverse complement strand
CTCATACAAGGCACGATTTGTGATGCCATCGTTTATCTGGCATCAGTGGAAAAGTTCTGCATTAGTCAATAAGCATCCAACTGTTATGTCCGGTGCTTATACTTTTATTATTCGGAGACATTTTTAAAATTGCTTGACATACATGTATCTATATTTAACAAAATTTTATTTGCTATTTTATTCAAAAATAGCATCTACAAAATTATTGGGATCAAATAACTGCAGGTCATCCAGTTTCTCACCCAACCCTACATATTTAACCGGCACTTTCAACTCCTTTTGCACAGGAATTATAATACCACCTTTAGCTGTTCCATCCAGCTTTGTTAGAATAATGCCATCTATTTTCGCCACCTCTTTAAAGGTTTTCGCCTGAATGATGCCATTCTGACCGGTAGTGGCATCCAGCACCAGATAGACTTGCTTGTGTTTTTCGTCATACTCTTTTTCTACTACCCTAAATATTTTATTCAGTTCATTCATCAGATTTTTCTTGTTGTGCAATCTACCTGCTGTGTCACAGATCAGAATATCGGTTCCTCTTGCTTTAGCAGCCTGAATAGAATCAAATATGACTGCAGCTGGGTCACTGCCTTCCTTGTTCGCTATAATATCAACCCTTGCTCTCTCGCACCATATTTGGAGCTGATCGATTGCTGCAGCTCTGAAAGTGTCAGCCGCTGCTACCAGAACCTTTTTCCCCATTGATTGATATCGGTGAGCCAGCTTGCCTATGGTTGTCGTTTTTCCAACTCCGTTAACACCAACTATCAAAATAATCATAGGCGTTTCAAGTGTGCTGTCATCAAAGGTTTCACCTTCCATGATGGCTTCCTTCAGATGTTGCTTCAACGCTGACAAGATACTCTGATGATCCTTTAACTTCTCATCCTTGACTGTTTTTCGAAGCTTGTTGATGATATCCATAGTTGATTCTATGCCCATATCTGATGTGATCAAGATTTCTTCCAACTCATCCAACAAATCGTCGTCAATTTTGCTATGTAATTTGAACAGATTATCCAGCTTGTCTGTTAGATCATTTTTTGTTTTCGATAATCCTTCTGTAAATTTCTTAAAAATATTAGCAGCCATTTTACCTCCTAATTATTATAATCTGATAGTTTTAATGAGACCAGCTTAGTGACGCCTTCCTCTTCCATCGTAGCGCCATACAAAGTGTCTACATATTCCATCGTTCCTTTACGGTGTGTGATGACCAAAAACTGTGTCTCTTTAGAAAATTCCTTCAAATATTTTGCAAAGCGATGGACATTGGCATCATCCAAAGCAGCCTCAATCTCATCGAGTATGCAAAATGGTGTCGGTTTTGTCCTTAGAATGGCGAATAGCAATGCTATCGCCGTCAAGGCTTTTTCCCCACCAGATAATAAAGAGATTTTGTTTAGGTTTTTACCGGGGGGTTGAGCATATATCTCAATTTCACTGTTCAGTGCATCATCTTCATCTGTCAATACAATATCAGCCTTCCCGCCATTGAACAAGCTCAAAAACACGACCTTGAAGTTTTCTCTTATTTTCTGGTACTCTTCCTCAAATTGGGTTCTCATCTTATGGGTCAGTTCTTTTATGATTCTGTTTAGTTTAACTTTCGCATCATTCAAATCATCTATCTGCTTGGTAAGAAACTCATAGCGTTGAGATACATCACTATACTCTGGAATTGCATTGATATTGACATCTCCTAGAGACTTCAATTTTCTCTTGAGATCCCTGACTTCTGTATTAAGCCTAGTTATACTTATAGTTTCATCCTTGTACACTTTGCTCATTGCAAAATTCATCTCATACTCTTCCCACAAGCTATCAGATAGCGTTTCAATCTTGCTACCAGATGATTCAATTTTCAGATTGATAGAATTGATTTCAAGTTGTATGTCATTGAGATCTTTGTTGATATTGTTAACATGCTTTTGTTTTTCATAAGACAAGTTTTGTTTAAGCTTTCTCTCTTCATTCAACTCATGTATCTTCTTTTTATTATCGTCAATCTTTTCTTTTAAAAGAATATTGTCTGCCTTTAGAATCTCATTTGCGTTCAGCAGATTTTGAATTTTAATCTCGAGATTTTCTAGGGTGAGCTTGTCGTGCAAAATGATGTCATTACTCTTTCTCAACTCTTCAGTATTATTTTCGAGGTCTTTTCTTATCAGGTTGAGCTCATTTGTTATCTGAGAAATCTCAATCCTGCATTCTGTTATCTCCAGCTTGATTTTTTCCAAATAATCCTGCGATGATTTATAGTTGGAGTGATTTTCCTCAAGCTCCATTTCAAGCGCTGATATACTTTGTTTTAATTGCTTGAGTGATTCATCTGACTCCTTTTTCTCATTTAGATAGTTTTCTCTTTCTTTTTCCAGATATGCTATGTTATCCGATAGTTTGCTGATATTTGTGATGAGTTGCATCTGCTCTTCTTTTTCATATCTAATGGAAGTTTGGTGATTTATGATGCTGTTGTTGATGTTTGTGTTCTCATCTAATAAGGTTTGAATCATCAGGCTTGTCTTACTTAACTCATCCTTACCTGATTCCAACTGTTGGTTTAATAGACCAAAGTCTCTCCTTTTCTTGATTATTAGATCTTCAAGTTCTTTTATTTCTCTATTTCTGCTTAAAAGCTTGAAACTATTTTTCTTTAGGGAACCGCCTGTTATAGAGCCTCCTGCATTAATGACTTCCCCGTCTAAAGTAACAACTCTTGTGCTGTAATTAACTGATTTAGCGATTTTTATACCGTTCTTGATATTATCTGCAAGAATAACTCTACCAAGCAGAAAATCCACTATATGCGAGTATTTTTCATCATAACTGACCAGATTGTTGAGTGTTCCTATGCAACCATCTATCTGAAGGGCTTTTTTCTCTATCTCATTTAAATTCCTTGGTTTAATAGTGTCCAGAGGTAAAAAAGTAACGCGTCCTATGTTATTGCTTTTTAGGTAATTTATGATATCAGAGGCTTTTCTCTCATTGCGGATTAAAATATTTTGCATAGCGCTTCCAAGAGCAACCTCAAGAGCATTCTCATATTTTTCATGGGTCTCTATAAGCTCAGCGACGACTCCGATGATCTCTTCTCCCAAAGATTCATTACTTTTAGATGCTAGCATCAGATTTTGTACACTTTTATAGTAACCATAATAGGAATTCTGCATTCTAATCAAAAATTCCATTTTAGATGTCTTTTCATTGATATGATTCTGTTCCTTTTGAAGATTTTTTTCCAAGAGAAGACAGGATTCGTTTTGTTTAGAGTAATTGTCTTTAAGCTCACCTATTTTGTCATTGTTTTTCTGAACCTTCTGCTCCTTGGAATTAAGTTCCTTCTCCAGTAATTCTATTTTTTGAATCAATGTTTCAAGTTGACTTTTTTGATCTTCTATTTCTGATTGAAGGGTGTTGATTCTATCCATTGAATTTGCAATCAGAGAATCGATTGTATTAATTCTGCCTTTCAGATCCGTTTGTTGATTGTACTTCTCAAAAACATCGTTCTTTTTTCTGTCTATTATGTCCTGCATCTGAGTATTGTCAGCCAGATAGTCTTTTAGTTTTTGCTCACTGTTCTCCATCTGTCGATTCTTAAGCTCAAGTTCCCCGTCTATAACAGCTATCTGATTCATTAGTGATTCTGACTTTTTTAACAATTCGGATTTTTGGTTTTCTTTTTCAACCATATTCTGGTTAAGTTTTTCTTTTTCGTCTGAGTAGAGATTGAACCTACTCTCTTCAAGCTTAATGCTGCTATCTTTTTCCAGGTATTCTGAGCTGATTCGCTCCTGGATCTCGTCTAGGGTATTTTTTTTATCTTCTATGCCTTTTAAATCATCTATGATTTGTTCAAACTCAAGTTTGTTAGATTCAAGTCTGGCTTCGTTTTTTTCTAACTCTTCCTGCTTGCTCTTAAGATGATTGTCTAAAGTGTTTAGCAACTCACTTGTTTTTTCATACTCTCTTGAAAAAAGATTCAATTCATAAGTTTTTAAATCTTCTTTCAATCGGAGATAAATTTCAGCATCTTCTTTTTGTTTTCTCAAGGGGTCGATTCTCTGCTCAATCTCAGAGATGATGTCATTGATTCTTAGAATGTTTTCCTCTGTCTTTTGGAGTTTCTTGAGGGATTCATCTTTTCTAGTCTTATATTTTACAATGCCTGCAGCCTCTTCAATAACCTTTCTTCTGATATCGGATTTAGCACTAATGATATCCTCTATCCTTCCTTGTCCAATGATTGAGTATCCGTCTATGCCTATCCCGGTGTCCATAAATAATTCTCTGATTTCTTTTAATCTGACATTATTGTTATTCAGCAGATATTCACTATCCCCGTTTCGATACAACCTACGTTTGATGCTGACCTCCGAATACTCTACAGGAAGCTTTCTGCTGCTATTATTGAATATCAAATCTACTTCAGCATAGCTAAGTGGCTTTCTTTTTTCTGTCCCCGCAAAAATGACATCCTCCATTTTTGATCCTCGGAGAATTTTAGCGCTTTGTTCACCCATGACCCACTTGAAAGAGTCTGATATATTGCTTTTGCCACTTCCGTTAGGACCAACCACAGCTGTTAATTCTGAGTTGATTTTAACCACCGTTTTTTCGGGAAAAGACTTGAAGCCATTAATAATAATCTCTTTTAAATACATATTCCCTCTCCTTGCTGATTATATAAAAGGTTTCTATCAGATTCCTTTCGCTAAAACACATTGCGCCATGCTTTGTCTGAACTTCAATTTGTTCAGTATTATTATCTTTGATATAACTCAGATTATCTACATTCAGGGATTTTTTCAATCTATCCAATCCCTGCCTACTCAATCCCACAATATAATTATAGTTTTTTTCATTGCTTCTGATTGTCAGTTTATTTGTCTCTTTGTCCTTAAGACTATAAATAAGAGATGTGACATAGATATTGGTCATGATCATTTGCCTGTATGAAGGATGAAAAGGTCCTGCGATAATGTCCTTTCCCAATGTCATATTTACTGTCGGCTGCAGACCTACTCTAATTACTTTTATTTTCTCTTGCTCATATATCGCATATAACCGAGAAACGAGTTCAATACTCTCATCCAGTTTTAGAGGGTGATATCTATTTTTTTCATACAGTTCTTCAAACTGGGTGTCTTTAATGACCAAAGTAGGGTAGATTCTCGCAATATCAGGCAGCAACGCTGCTGATTCTTGAGCTGTGTCTATATCCTTATCTATACTGCTTCCATATAAACCCGGCATAATCTGATGCCCTAGTATTATTTCTCTTTGTTTTATGAGATGGCTCGCTCTTTTTACATCTTCAGATGTATGCCCTCTGTTGATTTTGGAAAGGACCTCATCGTCCATCGACTGCACACCCAATTCAACAATATCTACGCCATAGTTGTCCAGCATATCCAGAATCTTTTCACTGATAGCATCTGGTCTCGTTGATATTCTGATTGCATTTATCTGGTTACTGTTTTTATATTTATATGCAATTGACAGTAATTTTTCTTGTATAGATATATCTATAGCAGTGAAGCTCCCTCCAAAATATGCTATTTCAATATTTCCGTCTGATTCAATTGTATTCAGATAGCTCTCGATATGATTTATAATGTCTTTTGAAGTGATATCGGAACTCACTCCGGTTATTTTTTTTTGGTTGCAGAAATAACAGTCATTGGGACAACCTCTGTGGGGTATAAAAATGGGTATAATAATATTCCTGTCAGGCATTTATGTATCCCATTTTAATAAGCGCTTCCCTTGCAGCTTCCTGTTCTGCCGATTTCTTGCTCTTTCCTTCTCCATTGCCTGCCTTATTCTGGTCTAAAAATAATTTGACGTAAAAAGTTTTGTCGTGGTCAGGGCCTTCTTCTCGGTAAACCTGATATCTTATTTTGCTATTTGGATGGTCTCTTTGAACGACCTCCTGAAATTTTGTTTTAAAGTCAAGACTAATCTGACCCGTTGCAGCCCTCTCAATGAATTGCTCAAACTTTGGTAAAAATAGCTCTTCGACATTTTTAAGTCCACTATCCAGATATACAGATGCTATCACAGCCTCCAGACTATCTGCCAGAATTGATTTTCGATTCCTTCCCCCAGTGTATTCTTCTCCCTTGCCTAGTACCAAAAAATCACCAAGCTTATATTGCGTCGAAATCTCATAAAGTACATCCTCACACACTACCTTTGACCTCAATCGCGTCAGTTTACCTTCCGGGTAGGTGTTGAATCGTTTGAACAGATAATGGCTTACCATAATCTCTAGTACTGCATCGCCTAAAAACTCCATTCGTTCATTGTTTCTTATCTGCTGTCCGTTTTCATTTGAAAATGAGCTGTGTGTCAGTGCCTCTTTTAATAGTTCTTTATTAATAAATTCATATCCTAAAACCTTTTCAAATTGATTGACATCAATCTCCATTTCAGCCTCCCAATAATCAATGATTAATGATCACACAACGCTAATCACTAATCGTTGATTATTTAATAAAAGTCCTGATTTTCAGGACTTTTGATCGATAATATTTTCGAGATACTCGATTGCATCTCTTACAGTTTTTATTTTTTCCGCATTTTCATCATCAATTTCAATTCCATATTCATCTTCAATTCCCATGATTAGCTCGACAAGAGCTATTGAATCTGCTTCCAGATCATCTGCAAATGATGTATCCATCGTTATGACAGTATCTTCATCCAGACTTAATCTGTTAATTATTAACGCCCTGATTTTTTCAAACATCAACTGATTTCACCTCCCATTTCCAATTGTTCTATTATCTTTTCATTAACTTTATTGTCTATAAATAGCTTAGATTGTCTAATGGCATTCTTGATAGCCACATCATTGGAACTGCCATGAGCTTTTATTATTGGACTTTTCAGACCAAGTAGAGGCGCTCCGCCATGCTCTGAATAATCAAACCTCTTTTTAAGGTGTTTGACAGAATCCTTAATCAACAAACCTCCGAGCTTTCCCTTGGTTGTCTTAAGCAATTCTTCCTTGATTTGTCCCATTAGTTCTGACATGACTCCCTCTGTTAACTTCAACACTACATTTCCAACAAAACCATCACATAATAAAATGTCTGAGTCATTTCTCAGGATATCTCTGGCTTCGACGCTACCAATGAAGTTAAGATCCGTCTTGTTCAGAATATCATAAGTATCGATGACAAGTTTATTCCCCTTTCCTTGTTCTGTACCAATATTGATCAGCGCAATTTTGGGGTTCTTAATATCCAGTACCCTTTCCATGTATACCTTGCCCATCAATGCAAACTGATATAAAAACAACGGCTTGCAGTCAACATTGGCTCCGGCATCCATCAAGAGGCTGAATCTGTCTCCATTTGGAAATAGTGGCGTGAGACATGGTCTTTCAATACCTTTTATCCGTCCTACGATAAACAATCCACCACTAAGAAGTGCCCCCGTGCTGCCTGCTGAAACCAAAGCATCACCATTACCTTCTCTTAGCGCATTCATTGCCTTGACTAACGAAGACTCTTTTTTTGATCTGATGGCTTTGACTGGTTTGTCATCATTGGTGATAACATCCTCTGCGTTAATTATATCAAATTTTGTTAGAGTTTCATTATCTGTGTTCAAGTACTTCTTGATTTCTATTTCCTTACCGACAAGTGTGATCTTGATGTCGTACTCTCTCGCTGCCAGTATGGAACCTTTGACTATTTCAATCGGTGCATTGTCTCCACCCATTGCATCCACTAATATTCTCATACAACACCTCGCATCAATATTCAACATTTAGTATACCTTAGAATATGTTCATTTGCAACAAAAATGAAGATAGTACCTGAGCACTATCTCCATTTGATTAAACTGTTAAAACTGCTTTCCCATCATAGTATCCGCATCCTCTGCATACTCTGT
>JAHRFV010000175.1 GCA_019084435.1 Dethiosulfatibacter sp. | reverse complement strand
CTAATATGGATTTTTCTATATAAGTTAACCCGATTTCATCATACACTTCAGTAATATTTTATCACATTAAGTCTTGAATTATCAATCGCTGGGGATGTTGTTTTTTCAGATTTCTATGCACTTCAATAGTAAGTTACAATATATTAAAATGGGTAAATATTTGAATAATTTACCCATATACAATTGACATAGGTAAATTTTAGCAATTGACAAAATAAAAAAAAAGGTGTATTATAAATCTAACGAACGTTAGATAAGGAGAAATCATGGAAAAGCCAGACATTAAAGAAACCATTAAAAAGAAAGCCGTTGAGATATTCAGCGAAAAGGGATTTCATGGCACCACCATCAGAGAAATAGCAAAAGAAGCAGAATGCTCGGTTCCAATGCTTTATTATTACTACAACAATAAAAACAGCCTTTTCGAAGAGGTTTCTTATAACGAATTTATTCTTCTGATAGAGAGACTGAACGCTTCGGTTACACGAAATGTGCCTCTGGCGGATATCTACTACCAGGCAGTCAAGCAGAGAATGGAATTGAACGCTTACGACAAAGGCGTATATAAGCTGTCGATGAAGGTGTGGCTGGGATTCGACGGAAGCAAGGAGGTAAGGGATAAGATCGTGAAATGGGAAAGTGATCGCTTGGAAAGGACAAAACAGATTCTAGCAAAGGCCTGTGATGATCCTGAGGTGTTACCTGTGTTTTCGAATATCATGGTAAGGATTATTGAGAACATGATTGAAAAGATTATTCTGCTGGATGAGGTGATATCCGACGAAGAAATCAAAAAGGAGATCAACTTCATGATGGATAGTGTTAAACTTAAGTAAAAATTTGACCAGAATATATCTAACGATAGATAGAAAAAATAATAAAAGGAGTTAATTAAAATGGAAATGGAGAAGAAGATTAAGATTTTGCAGGGAATGTATGCAGGAGCGCTTGCAGATTCGGTATTAAGATTGGGCAAGGAAGGTATTCTTGAGAAGGTTACAGCAGAAAAAAGGGCTGAGCAATTAACAAGTGGAAAGATGCGTGCTTCACAGCTTGGAATCACTAAACCACAGGAAGTCTTTGACGTGCTACCAGAAATATTCGGCTGTGCCAACTGGAAAACTGAAAATACGGAACATGGATTCAAGGCAGAGGCAACGGGCTGCATGCTATGCAACCTTGCAAAAAGAATGGATGCCAGAAGCCCATGCCACATATACTGTCTAGATCCCATGGAAGCCATGGTCAAAGGTGTTGATGACAGTGCGGACTACAAAGTACATGAAACACTGTGGGATGGGGAAAAATGCTATGTTGAAGTCAGTACAAGATAATATGTATTTTGACCACAAAGATTTAGTAAAAGATATGATTAGGAGGCACCAACTAGTTTTATATTTCGTATTTACTTTTGCATTTTCATGGTCCTTTTGGACAATACCGATTTTTCTGTCCATAGGTATCTATCAAAACAGTTCACTCAGCTCTGCTTTTGGGCTGGGTGTTCTGGGTCCCATTGCTATTTCCACTTTATTGTCTCTAAAGATCTTTGGTGGAGAAGGAATCAAAAATCTTGCTTCTAGAATTGGTTTTAAGGGGGTTCAACTCAGATGGTATTTTTTTGCCGCACTTACTTTTGCTGGTATAAGTATAGTGACCCTGCTGGTTTACTCTACATCGGTTGGGGCACTGGAAAAAACATTTCAATATTATTCATTTGGTGATTATATCTCTATGATGCCTGTCTTTTTAATTTTTGCTACCTTTGAGGAAGTAGGCTGGCGGGGCTTCGCTCTACCAAGACTTAGAAACACGCTCAATCCTTTAACGGCCTCCATAGTACTGGGTTTTATCTGGGGTGTATGGCATTTCCCAAAACTCATATCAGAAGGGACTACTGATGTAAACTCATTCATCGTCATAATGTTTTTTGCTGTTTTGGTTTCATTGTTTATGTCTTGGATATATGAGAACAGCAAGGGATCCATCGCATTGGCGATTTTGACCCACGCAGCCCTAAATTCAGCCATATATGCTATTAATCCTGAAGTATTAACAAGAATCGGCTATAATAATGCATCTATTATTTTTTTATTGACTCTAACTGTTTTTATTGCTTGTATAGTTTTGTATAACGGTGTTAAACTGAAAAAAACGTCCAAAAAGTCAATTGAACATATGCAAAGAAATTCGGTAACTAAAAATTATGTAGGGGAGAAATCAATAGGATTATTATGAAAAAAGTGTTGATCATTGAAGCTAGCAGTCGAAAAGGTTTTTCAAGTGAAGTGGCAAGGCAGATAAAAGATGAAATGAGCAAGAGGGCGATGGTCGAGGTCGTTGAGCTGAGAAATCATGAGATTACACGGTGTAAGGGTTGTTGCGCTTGTTTATCTGTGGGAAGCTCCAGCTGTCCTCTGAAAGACGATGATGTAAAAAACATACTCGGAAAAATAGAACATTCCGACGGTGTGATTTTTGTAACACCCAATTATTCATTATCGGTACCGGGTATCTTAAAGGACCTGTTTGATCGATTGGCCTTTGTTTTTCATCGCCCCAGGCTATTTGGAAAGGCTTGCCTGCCAGTTGTCGTGCAGGGAGTATATGGCGGGAATAAAGTTGCAAAATATATAAATGAAGCCATGGGTTTTTGGGGCATGCAAGAAGTGAAGGGGGTCGTCGTCTCAGGTGGCATCTACCCCAAACAGGGATTGAAAAATGACATAATGGAAAAAAAAAGCAAGGCAATAATAAAAGCTTTGGAGCGATTCTCAAAAGAACTTGAAAATGAAAAACCAGTTAAGCCAACATTATTTAAACTCATGATTTTCAGAATGACCCGCTCTTCTATGAAGTATTTTGATGAGGCATTGGAGCCTGATAAGAGGTATTTTGAAACAAAGGGATGGCTGGATTCGGATTATTATTACGAAGTGGAAATCAATCCAATTAAGAAATTAATAGGCAAATTCTTTGACATGATGGTAAGAAGAATGGCTAGGAAACAAGTTTCAAATCATTAAATAGATAACACCGCCAATAATTCCCGAGCCAAACATCACAAGAATTGGATTAGGTTTCCATTTGCGTAGGACAAATATTGCGCTAACAAACAAGGCGATTGATATATAATTGATGGTATTCGAACTAAATTTGAGGCCTGAAGTACCTAACACTGAAAATTGGAGAATTTTTAATCCAGCTGCTCCAATAAGTGCTACAATAACCGGTCTAAGACCAGATAAGATACCTTTGATGACTGATAGATCACTATATTTGGTATATATGTATGCCAAAACAGTGACAATAATGGTTGATGGGAAGATACATCCGATGGTTGCTATGATTGCACCTGGTAAACCGGCTATGCGCATGCCTATAAAGGTCGCTGAATTAATGGCAATTGGTCCGGGCGTCATTTGTGCAATGGTTATCAGGTCAGTAAATTCGGCAAAACTAAGCCAGTTATGAATTTCTACAATTTGGTTTTGAATGAGAGGGAGTGCGGCCAATCCGCCTCCGATACTGAACAATCCTACCTTTAAAAAGACCAGAAATAATTCAAGATATATGATATTGGACCACCTCTTTTTTAGCTTCTTTCTTATTGAGTAATGTTGTTAATACACCTAAGCTACCACATGTTAGGATTATATATACAACATTGACATGAAAGAAAAAAACAGCAATAAATGAACCGAGCATAACGAATAAAGAGGGATAACTTTTTTCACTGAAAATATGTTTTGCGAGGTCTATCACAACATTAATAATGACTGCCGCAATTCCAGCTTGCATTCCCTTCATCAATGCGCTAACGACAATATTGTCACGAAATGATGTGTAAAAAAAAGAGATGACTGTGAGAATCAGGAATGGGGGTAAGATGGTTCCTAGTACTGATATGAGTGCTCCGGGTATTTTACCGATTCGATAACCAAGTAAGATTGAGGCATTGACGGCGACTGCGCCAGGTGATGATTGAGCGATGGTTATTAGATTGATAATGTCATCTTCTTCAATCCAATGAAGATCGCCTACGAACTTTTTCCTCATAAGCGGAATAATCACAAAGCCGCCACCAAATGTGAAAGCACTGAGATAGAAGGTTGATAGAAATAGTTTTAAATATAAGGTTTTTTTAGATTTCATTTATGACTCCCCTAGATTGATAACACTAGACTGAATAATTTAAGAGGAAATTCACTCAAAGCGCACATACATAGTATAGTACTTGCAATCATATATGTAAAATAGTATTATTGTATATAGTTCATAATGAATTTGTTATAATAAGAGGAAAGGAAAGTGCGCGATGACTATTAGACACTTAAGAATATTTGTTGCTATTACTGAAACCGGCAGCGCGACTGCCGCAGGGAAAAAATTAAAAATAGCACAACCTTCCATCAGCCTTGCAATATCGGAGCTGGAAGAATACTACGGCATCAAATTATTTGATCGAATAGCGAAGAGGCTACACATTACAGATGCAGGTAAAAACTTTCTGCAATATGCCACACATATTGTTTCTTTGTTTGAGGACATGGAAAAGGAAGTAAAAAATATTGATGAGCTTGGCATACTGCATATTGGAGCCAGCATCACTATAGGGAATTACCTACTTCCTCAATATATAATTGACTTTAATAAGATGCATCCTCAGTTAGATGTAAAAGTGACGATTGAAGATTCGGCTAGAATCCAGGAATATGTTTTAACCAACCAAATAGATATTGGAATGGTTGAGGGAAAATCCCACGATTCGAATATCATCAAGAAACCATTCGCAGATGATTATTTAGTGATGATTTGTCCAAATGACCATCCGTTTGCAAATAAGAAAAACATTCTGCTGGCACAATTGAAAAATGAAAAATTTCTTTTGAGGGAGAAAGGAAGTGCGGTCAGAGAACTTTTCGATAACATTATGAGTGTTCATGGTATAGAAATTGAGATCTCTTGGGAAAGCATAAGCACGCAGGCAATTGTACGTGCTGTAAAATCAAAATTGGGCATATCTGTATTGCCGCATATGCTGGTGAAAGATGGTATTGATAGAGGTGAAATTAGTCAATTCAATGTAAAAGGTATCAAACTGGATAGACAATTCAGTATCATTTATCATCAGAATAAGTTTTTGACACGGGGTGCTAAAGATTTTATCAAACTATGCAAATGACTAGACAATAGACGCTATCTGGTTTAAAATTTATTTAGTAGTAGTATGTCAATTTATCAAAAATGGGGGTATTTCATGATTTACGATGTTGTAATCGTAGGTGGCGGAATTGCAGGATTAACAGCAGGTGCATTTATCAGCAAGGAAGGCCATAGGGTTTTGATTTGTGAAAAAGAAAAATGGATTGGTGGATTAGTCAATTCATTTAATTATAAGGACTTCCGTTTTGACGGCGGCATAAGAGCCATGGAGAATTCCGGGGTATTGCTTCCTATGGTCAAAGGGCTAGGCTTGGATATTGAATTCAAAAAAAGCTATGTGTCTGTTGGTATGGAGGATGCAGTTGTCAGTGTGGAGACAAAGAGCAGTTTATCAGATTATCAGAGAATGTTGGAAACCCAATTTCCTGACAACAAAGAAGATATAAAGGAAATCATTAAAGAAATAGGAATCATAATGAATTATATGGATGTGTTGTATGGCATTGATAATCCACTCTTTATGGACCTGAAAAATGATAAGAGATACCTTTTCAAAACGCTTATACCTTGGTTATTCAAGTATCTGAAAACTATAAGAAAGATTATCAAACTTGATCAGCCTATAGAAGAATATCTGACAAAGTTCTCCGACAATCAAAGCCTCATTAATATGATCGACCAGCATTTTTTCAAAGAGACGCCGGCTTTTTTTGCCCTAAGCTACTTCAGTCTATATCTTGACTACCAATATCCCAAAGGGGGAACAGGTACGCTGACGGAAAAAATGGCAGAGCTTATCATAGCAAATCATGGCATCATACTAAAGGAAACAACTATACAGTCAATTGATGACGAAAAGAAAGTAGCAGTTGACTCTAATGGAAATGTATATAGCTATAAAAAGCTAATCTGGGCTGCGGACCAGAAGCGTTTATATGATGCTATAAATACTGATTCAATAAAAGACGATACAGTGAGAAAAAATATTCTAGATCGAAAGAGCCTATTGAAGGATAAGGTCGGTGGAGACTCAGTGCACACTCTATATCTTACAGTGGATATTGAGCCTGAATATTTCAAAAAAATCTCAAACCCACATTTTTTCTACACACCTTACAAAGACGGGCTGTTTAATGTCACAATAGAAGAGTTAATGACCAAAGGTGATCATGACACTAAACATAGGTACATAACTGATAAATCAGAGTTGCTGTCATGGCTTGAGAGATACTACAGACTTACTACCTATGAGATTTCAATTCCAGTGCTTAGAGACCCCAAAATGGCACCGGAGGGTAAAACCGGTCTGATTATCAGTACGCTTTTTGAGCATTCTTTAGTCAAACATATAAAAGAGATGGGATGGTATGACGAGTTCAAGCAGATAAGCGAAAAGCATATCATTGAGGTGCTTAATGCAACAATATATAAGGGAATCAAGGAGAAAACCATAGATAGTTTTTCCTCAACTCCCTTGACTATAGAAAGAATAACAGGTAATTCCGACGGCGCTATTACAGGTTGGGCTTTTACAAACAGACCTATTCCGGCTGTCAATAAAATGCCTCGAGTGACAGATTCGGTTTTGACACCTATATCGGATGTTTTTCAGGCTGGACAGTGGTCCTATAGCCCAGCCGGTTTGCCCATATCAATTATGACAGGTAAAATAGCAGCGGATAAAGTCAACAAGCTGCTATCCGATGACTAACAGTGCTAAGACTCCCACTTCTATAAGTGGGAGATAAGCACTGTAGAGTCCCTGGATAACGGTTTCTAAGGTTCAGATAGCGTTTGAAACGCCACCTGAATCCAAGAACCCTGTTGATGATTAGAGGCCGGTCAGTTGCATAGAGATGTCATATATTTTTTTACCAAGCTCGCGATTTAGCGCATGCTTTGCAGGCTTTTCCTCAACTGTAAGATTATAGAATTTTCCACTCATTTCAAGCATATCCGGATCGGCTGCCAAGTAGTAGATGGCTTCCCCTGATATGCTTGGTTCTTTTAAGCTATGCCATGTTATATTGTGGAGAAACCATTTATACAGCCAACCATTGTTGCTGCCTATGTTAGTCCGTACATCTCCCGGGTGCAAGGCATTGATGGTTACACCTGAGCCCTGCAAATCATCAGCCAACTCCCAGACCGTCATCAACTGGGCTGTTTTTGATGCGCCATAGCTTCTAAGTCCCGTGTAAAACCGTTTTTTCCAATTGAGATCTTTGATGTCCAAGCCATTAAAACGATGTCCTTCGGAATTGACTTGGATAATCCTGGAGGGAGCGCTTTCTTTCATTCGGTCCATAAGAAGCTTAGTAAACAAAAAGGATGCTAGGTGATTAACACAAAAAACCTGCTCATGACCCTCGATGGTTTCCACTCTTGTTGTTGAATGTAGCCCAGCGCTATTGATAAGTACATGTATCTGTTTGTATTTATTAAGGATTTCCTCAGCAGCCTTTCTCACATCGGATATAATGCTGAAATCTGCAATTACGATATCAATATTGACAGGCCATTTTTTCTGTATGTCTTCACGAATTCTTTTAGCCTTTTCTTGATTTCTGCACACCATTATGATATCTGCATTTCCCTGAGCAAGCTTTTTCAAAGCTTCAAAACCAACACCTGAAGTGGCACCGGTAATGACACAAACCTTTCCAGCCATTGAGGCGGAGCTTTTCCTTTGCTCAGCCTTTTTGTTTTTCATGAAGATTAATTCCTCAGGCCATTCAAATTTCATGATTAACCTCCACTTAACCAAATTTCTTTCGCATAAATTTTCGGTAAGTCTTTTTAAAATAGGGTATTCCGTTGAAAATATCGCCCCAAAGGTCGTAATAATCCCTTTGTCCAATGATTCTGCCATCCTCGTGAAGAGTGAGCTTAGTAGATCCGTACATAGGTGTGCTGGGGTATTTGTTGAAGGACATGGTCATGGTCCAATCCATGATGATGAAGTTGTCGCTTTGCGCAATTGAGTGGATATCCATTTGAAGCTCTTGACACCTCTCAGTGAGTCGTTCACACATGGCAATAAACTCAGTCTTGCCTTCAACTCTCTGTATAGAGTCCTGGAAAATAATGTCATCATGATAATAGGGGTAGATATGAGACCAGTCTGGTTTCCCTTTTGTGTTATAGGTCTGGGACCAGAGCTCAAGAACGCTCTCTACGTTCAGTTCCCTCAATTCATTTTCATAGTAATTACTAGGTATAATTTTATCATACATTCCTATTCACCTCTCAGAAATCAGTTGATTTAGTCAATATAACACTTACCTTATTATAGAATGTTTTTCGAGAATAATCTACAGTTTGTAGTTATTGTTAAAATATAGTCAGTATTTTTTAAAGTTGAAAAACATTTTAGTTAATTCTTAAATGACTTTTTTGTAATAAATAATTGTATAATCAAGAAAAGGTTTGCAAATTCAAAGAATCACTTTGAAATCATGCCGCACATCTCAAAAAACACCAAAGCAACTCTGTTGATACGATAAGAAATTTTGGACTTTTCTGATTTATTAATGGTGTTGGATGTATACGGCTTGAAAATATAATTTTCAAGGAGGAAGTTTTATGTCAACTGAAGCAACAGGCTACAGAATTATGGGTATTTCATTGCCTATTTTTGGGGTTTTGACAGCAGTCGTTCTGATTGGTACCTACATGGGTGTTTTACCTGCTGGAATGATAGGTGCATTTGCACTGATGATGATCGTGGGGGCTATTTTAAACGAGATTGGGTCACATCTGCCAATCGTAAAAACATTCCTTGGTGGAGGACCGATTGTTATCATCTTTGGCTCTGCAGCATTGGCAACTTACAAGATTTTTCCAGAATCAGCAGTAACAATCATGAGCAATTTCATGAGAGGTGAAGGATTTTTAGATTTTTACATCGCAGCGTTGATAGCTGGTAGTATTCTGGGAATGAACAAGCAACTGCTTATCAGAGCCGCAGTTAGATACCTGCCGGCAATCATCGGTGGTGTATTGGTAGCTCTTTCAGCGGTAGGTCTTGTTGGCGCATTAATCGGATATGGCGCAACGGAAGCCATCCTTTATATCGGAGTACCCATCATGGGTGGCGGTATGGGCGCAGGAGCGGTTCCATTATCTAATATATTTGGTGAGGCTCTCAGCAGGGATCCCGCCGACATGCTTTCAGTTATGATTCCTGCAGTAGCAATGGGTAATGCTATGGCAATAGTTGCAGGTGGATTGTTGGATAGGCTTGGCAAGAAAAGACCTGAACTGACAGGTGAAGGTGAATTGATTATAAGTTCTTCAAATAAGGAGCAGAAAGCGGACATAAAAGAAACAAGAGCAGCCATCAAACTTGAGATGTTAGGCAAAGGATTATTATTCGCAGTAACCTTCTTTGTACTTGGAAGAATTATCGGAAAATTCGTACCAGCTATTCACTCATATGCATGGATGATCATCGCCGTTGCCATAGCCAAGGTAACAGGTATAGTGCCTGCAGAGTATGAGGAAAGTGCATACCAGTGGTTCCAATTTATCATGAAGAATCTGACACCAACGCTATTGGTTGGTATCGGCGTTGCTTATACAAATCTGCAACAAGTTATCGATGCATTTACGCTTCAATACATATTGCTGGTAGGCGTTACAATTCTTGGCGCAATGGTTGGTTCGGCTGTAGTAGGCAGATTGGTCGGATTCTACCCGATAGAGTCATCAATCACAGCTGGATTATGTATGGCAAACATGGGCGGAACAGGAGACGTTGCGGTTCTTTCAGCAGCCAAGAGAATGGACCTGATGCCGTTTGCACAGATTTCATCCCGTATCGGAGGCGCATTCATGCTGATCCTCGCCAGCTTCCTCATTAGGCTATTCCTATAGCTAAGTTAATGTGATAGAATTGATTCATAACACTTGATAGAAATACGAGAACAGACAGAAGTGTCTGTTCTTGGCTTATTATCTCAGTGAGAAATGAGGAGGACTTCGATGCATGCAATAGAGAAAATTTTAGCAAAAAACAGCAGTAGGGATAAGGTTGATACAGGCGAAATTGTCATGGCAAAGGTAGATTTTGCCGAAATCAACGACCTGTATCTCCAGACTGTTTATTCGTTTTACGAAATGGATGGCGAAAAGGTATGGGACAAGGATAGAGCAGCCTTTGTATTTGATCACTATGCACCGGCACCAACTATAGCATCAGCACAGATCCACAAGGAAATGCGTGAGTTTGCCAGAGAACAGGACCTGACCTATCATTTTGATGTTAATGCAGGTGTATGCCATCAGGTCATGCCCGAAGCCGGGCTGGTATATCCAGGGATGATAATGGTAGCAACAGATTCACATACCACTACACACGGTGCATTTGGTGCTCTGGGAACAGGCGTGGGCGCCACAGACATGGCAACCATACTGATGACGGGTGAGCTCTGGTTTAGAGTACCTGAGGTGATTGAGGTCAGAATAGATGGCATGCCTAAATACGGTGTCATGCCTAAAGATGTAGTACTGTTGGTACTAGGAAAGCTGAAGGCAGACGGGGCTGTTTACAAAGCGATTGATTTTACCGGAACATACGTTGAACAGCTTGGCGTTGCCGGAAGGATGGTCATTTGCAATATGGCAGTGGAAATGGGTGCCAAAACTGCATATATGCAACCCAATGAAGAGGTATTGGAATATGTTTCAAAAAGAGCAGTAAGACCCTATGAAGTGGTATTTACTGACGAAGGATATCAATACAGTGAAACCTATCATTTTGAAGTGACAGATCTTGAGCCCCAGGTGGCAGCACCATCAAGTGTAGATAATGTTTTTAATCTTGATGATGTGGAAAAGGTCAGAATAGATCAAGCCTTTGTGGGAACATGCACCGGTGGAAGGTTGGAAGATATTGAAGCTGCTGCTGACATACTAAGAGGCAAAAAGATAGCGAAATGGGTGAGATTATTGGTGATCCCCGCGTCTACCGAGGTAATGCAGGAGAGTATCAAAAAAGGTTATCTTCAAGAACTCATGGATGCAGGTGCTACTATATCAACGCCTGGTTGCGGGCCGTGCCTGAGTGCCCATGAGGGTGTTATCGCATCAGGAGAAGTTTGTGTTTCAACATCAAATAGAAATTTCCCTGGTAGAATGGGGAGCTCAGAATCAAAGATATATCTAGCATCACCTGCGACTGTCGCTGCATCAGCCTTAACTGGCTATCTGACCAATCCTATAGTAGGAGGGGATCAATAAGATGGAAACTAAAATAACCGGAAAAGTAATTGTATTGGGGAACAACATTGATACAGACCAGATTTATCCTGGAAGATTTCTAGAAATCACAAACCCGCAAGAGATCGGCAAAAGGTGTCTAAGTGGTGTCAATCCGGAAATCGCAGAGAAATTCCAAAAGGGAGATATCGTAGTCGCTGGATCAAATTTCGGATGTGGATCAAGCAGAGAACATGCTGCAATAGCCATCATTAACATGGGTGCTAGTGTAGTGCTGGCAGACTCGTTTGCGAGAATATTCTTCAGGAACTCAATCAACCTAGGATTGCCCCTGATCACATGCAAGGGGATCAGCTCGAAGGTTAAAGATGGACAATTGATTGAATTGGATATAGAGGCAGGAGAACTGACTATCAAGGAGACAGGAGAGGTTCTGAAAACGGATAAGCTGGGAGATTACGCCATGAGCATATTGGAAGCCGGTGGAATTAAACCCCTCATGCGAGAAAAGATGAGAAAGCTTAAAGAAGATAAATAAATGATGATAAAATTGGAGGGATATAAAAATGGACTATAATCAAATGGCATTGGATCTACACAAAAGACTAGTAGGCAAAATCACCGTCAACAGCAAGGTTCCTGTTAAAACAAAGGAAGATTTATCAACTGCCTACACACCTGGAGTGGCTGAACCCTGCCGTCAAATACATAAAGACCCAAATAAGGTTTATGATTATACATCTAAATCGAACTTGATTGCAGTCGTCTCAGATGGAACAGCTGTTCTAGGCCTTGGCGACATAGGAGCAGCAGCATCCATACCAGTCATGGAAGGTAAATGCGTGCTATTCAAGGAATTCGGCAACGTAGATGCGTTCCCAATTTGTCTGGATACGACAGATCCGGATGAGATTGTTAGAATCGTAAAAATGATGGAACCGGTATTTGGTGGCATCAATCTGGAAGACATTGCAGCACCAAGATGTTTTGAGATAGAAGAGAAGCTCAAGAAAATCATGAACATACCAGTATTTCATGATGATCAGCATGGAACAGCTATTGTTACATCAGCTGCTGTTATCAATGCATTGAAACTGGCAGATAAAAAGATGGAGGATGTCACCGCCGTCATCAACGGATCTGGCGCTGCAGGAAATTCTATTGCCAAGCTATTGATCAATCTGGGAATCAAAGATATATTCATGTGCGACAGGACTGGCATTATCAGCAAAAACAGGAAAAACCTGGATCCTTTCAAGCAGGGACTTGCAGACACTACAAATAAGAGCAATAGAGACGGCACCCTGGCAGACGCTATGGTAGGCGCAGATATCTTTATCGGCGTTTCAGCACCTGATGTTGTTACAAAGGATATGGTAGCATCCATGAATGAAAAATCAATAGTGCTTCCGATGGCTAATCCACTGCCGGAAATAATGCCGGATCTTGCTAAAGAGGCAGGGGCATTTATTGTAGGAACCGGAAGATCTGACTTCCCTAACCAGGTTAACAACGTATTAGCTTTCCCAGGAATATTCAGAGGTGCGTTGGATGTGAGGGCATCTGACATCAATGAGCCTATGAAGATGGCTGCTGCACTGGCATTAGCGGATGCTGTTGGCGACAAGTTGAGTGTGGATTGTATACTTCCTTTAGCTTTTGACGAGGGATATATGGAGAAAGTGGCTGAGGCTGTCAGACAAGCTGCTAGAGATTCAGGAGTAGCAAGGATTTAACAGATAGTCTTGACACCGACATACCTACTGCTATATAATTCAATCAGGACATGGGAGCCAAAGAATTGGCTGAGATCGAATTGATACTATTCTGACCATTTACCTGATCTGGATAATGCCAGCGTAGGGAGCTTCTTTCAACATAAAATATAAACATCCAAATACCTACAATGACAACTACCAGACCGGTAGTTGTTTTTTTGCTCAAACAAAGGAGGGTTATCATGCCAATAATCAATCTAAGTCTACAGATCGTTCCAAAAGTTCCAAATGTAGAGGATATTTATCCAGTAGTGGATAAGGTCATCGAGTATATCCAAAGCACAGGTGTCAAGCATGAGGTCGGACCTATGGAGACGACTATGGAGGGTGAGCTGCCCGAACTGTTAAAGATAGTGGAAAAGGCCCAGGAAATATGCGTCAATGAAGGCGCTGTCAGAGTATTGTCCTTTGTGAAGATAGATTATTCTCCGAAAGGTGTGACAATGGATGAAAAAACCTACAAGTACAGATAATAAGGCGCTCCTAAAAAAGGTATCAATACCCATGTTTTATGTGGGGATTCTTTTCCTGTGGCAGTTTATGGTCTCAATCTTAAATGTGCCTAATTATATTTTGCCGTCCCCTTATGTGATCTGGCTGGAGTTGATCAATTCATTCCCATTGCTGTTGATGCATGCCAGGATTACAGCGATAGAAGTGCTGGTGGGATTTGGCATTGCCCTATTGTTGAGTGTGATTCTATCCATCGCTATGGACAGATACAAGTATATCAAAGACCTGCTGTATCCTATGATGGTCATCACACAGACTGTACCCATCATGGCAATCGCACCGCTGATGATGATCTGGTTTGGATTTGGTCTAACACCAAAGATTATTGTAGTCGTTTTGGTATGTTTTTTCCCCATAGCTGTTAGTCTGACTGAGGGCCTCGCATCTGTGGATCCTGAGCTGATTGATTTGATGAAGACCATGGACGCCACCGAATCTCAGATTTTTTTAAAGTGCAAGCTACCGGCATCATTACCCTCGTTTTTTGCAGGTCTGAGGATAGCGGCCACCTATAGCGTCATGGGTGCTGTCGTCTCTGAGTGGGTTGGTGCTCAGGAAGGCCTGGGGATATTTATGACGAGAGTTATGAAATCCTACCGAACACCGGCCCTGTTTGCCGTCATCATATTCATTATTGCCATAACACTAATATTTGTCGCCATAATAGACACCATAGGCAAAAAAGCAATGCCATGGACAAAAGAAAGAAGGAGCTTAAGATGAAAAGAATAGTAACATTAATACTAATAGCAACAATTTTATTGACATTGGCGGGCTGCCAAACTAAGACGCCAGCAGATAGTGAACCAGATAAGATTATTTTTACATTGGATTGGTTTCCAAACACTAATCATACAGGTGTCTACATCGCCAAGGACAAAGGCTATTTTCAAGAGGAAGGCATAGAGATTGAAATTATCCAACCAGGTGAAAGCACTGCAGAACAGCTTGTTGCATCAGGTTCAGCCCAGTTTGGAGTGAGCTACCAAGAGAGCGTAACCTTCGCTAGATCTGAGGGGATTCCAGTCATCTCGGTTGCTTCAGTCATCCAACACAACACCTCTGGATTCATGTCCCTCAAGGATAAAGGCATATTGTCACCTAAAGATTTTGAGGGGAAAAAATATGGCGGGTGGGGATCTCCCATAGAACTAGCTACACTAGCCTATCTCATGGAACAGGAAGGTGCAGATATCTCTCTAGTTGAGATAGTGACCATCGGTGATATAGATTTTTTTGCAGCTAGCCAGACAGGTCAAGTTGACTTTGCTTGGGTTTATGAGGGTTGGTCAGTGATCGAAGCTGAGCTTAATGGATTTGATGTCAATTATATTGATTTGGGTCAGGAAGCCGAAGTTTTTGACTATTACACACCAGTCATCATCACCAGTGAGAAGCTTGTTGCTGAGAATAAGGATTTGGTGGAGAGATTCATGAGGGCACTGGCAAAGGGGTATAATTTTGCAGTGGAAAACCCTGAAGACTCAGCAATGATATTTCTAAACAGCGTACCCGAGTTGGATGCTGAGCTCGTCAAAGCAAGTCAGGTATTTCTGTCGACCAAGTATATTGATGATGCCGAATACTGGGGATACCAAAGTGTAGAAACCTGGGACAGATACACAGACTGGCTTTTTGAAAACGGATTCATAACAAACAAGGTTGAATCAGAAAAGGCATTTACTAACGACTTTCTACAAAAATAGGATGTGATATGATGGTATCAAGGGTTATTCTGAAAAACGTATCAAAAACCTATATGATGGATCAGGAAAAGAGGCTTGATACTCTGGATAACGTCAGTCTTGTGCTGAATGACAAAGAGTTCGTGTCAATCGTCGGTCCTAGCGGTTGCGGCAAAAGCACAATATTTCGTCTGATCACGAAGATAGAAGGTGCATTCCAGGGAGAAATTTTTATTAATGACGTGCCAGTCGAGGCTTCAGAAGAAACCATAAGCTATATGCAGCAAAAGGATCTCTTAATGCCCTGGCGGAAGGTTATCGATAACGTCATACTTCCTTTGGAGATCAAAGGCTTTCAAAGAGAAAAAAGTCTTAAACTGGCATCAGAGCACATAGATGAGTTTGGATTAACGGGCTTTGAACAGGCCTACCCTAATCAGCTATCTGGGGGCATGAGACAGCGGGCAGCATTGCTTAGAACATTTCTTGTTGATAGCAGTATCATGCTCCTTGATGAACCTTTTGGCGCATTGGATGCCATGACTAGGGCTGGTATGCAGGAATGGCTTCTGAATATATGGCAAACCTATCAGAAGTCAGTGCTGTTTATAACCCATGATATTGATGAAGCAATATTCCTGTCGGATAGAATATATATATTAAGTGAAAGGCCAGGACATGTCATACATGAGCTGGAAATTGACTTTGACAGACCAAGGAATAAGTCCATCATGCTCACGGAAAAGTATTTGGCATATAAAAAAGAAATCTCTACTTATTGTTAATGAAAATCATTTGCAAAATCATTATTTTGTATTATAATGGTTATGTAAACATATAAACAATAAGCCATCTACAAGATGAAGGAGGAATAGCATGCCAAGTAAAGGAATTATACTGGCTGTAGTTTTAGGTGTGATTGGATTAGCTTTGATTCCAAAATATATAAATGCAAATAAAAAGCAGGATACAACTAACAATGAAAATACAGCTGTGACAGTTAAACAAACAAAGGAGGAAAGTGAAATCGTGATGAAAGAAATACATTTAGCGGGAGGATGCTTCTGGGGTCTGGAGGAATACATGGACAGGCTGCCGGGTGTGTTTGATGTGACTTCCGGTTATGCGAACGGAACTACGGAAAACCCCAAATATGAAGACGTTCTTTATAAGAATACCGGTCATGCG
>JAHRFV010000101.1 GCA_019084435.1 Dethiosulfatibacter sp. | reverse complement strand
TGGTTTCTATGATAGTATCCAAGGCTGCCAAGATGGCTGAAAAGATGAAAATACCTATCATTGGATTGGTTGAGAATATGGCTTATTACAAATGTCCTGACTGTGGCAAAGAGCACAGTGTTTTTGGGGAAAGCCATGTTTCAGAAATTGCTAAGGAGCATAATGTGGAATTGTTGGCGAGAATGCCGATTGATCCTAAAATCTCAAAAGCATGCGACAGAGGACTTATTGAGCTTTTTGAGAATGATTGGCTTGATAAAATCCCCTTCATTTTAGAAAAAGACATGGAATTATAGGAGGTTAAAAATGAAAATAGCAATAGCAAGTGAAAACAACATGGTTACAGAGCATTTTGGACACTGTGAGAGTTTCAGCATTTTTGATGCAGAGAATGACCGGATTACGAATAGTATTGTCATAAGCAATCCTGGACACAAACCGGGATTTTTACCAGAGTTTCTGGGGGACATGGGCATAAATGTCATTATTGCAGGTGGTATGGGAAACAGTGCTATACAGATTTTCAATGGAAAAGGGATTGAGGTTATTGTGGGAGCGAAAGGTGAGACAAAAACTGTTGCTGAGCAATATCTTCAAGGAAATCTTAAAACAACTGGTTCAGTTTGTCATCAGCATCAGAATTCCGGAGATTGCAGCAACTAATTGTCAAATCATTCAAATTAAATCCTCTACAATCATTAGAGGATTTTTTTATTATGCTTAATTGTGAGATGTTTATATGATATAATTAAGTCAACGAAGATGTTTGGAGTATATTGACATGTTGCTTAAAACCTTTATCCGATGACTAACAGTGCTAAGAATCCTGTTGATAGAAAGGCGGTAAGTTTTATGAAAATACTGGTATTGAATGTTGGTAGTTCAACTATCAAGTACCAACTTTTTAATATGAAGGACGAATCAGTTTTGAGTAGAGGGCTTTTGGAAAGGGTAGGCACCAATAATTCGACCCTAAAACACGAGATTACAGGCAAAAATGTTATTAGAACAAATCAACAAATAACAAACCATCGTCAAGGCATTAATCTAATCTTAGATATGTTAGTTGATTCTGTTTATGGAGCCATTCAAGATTTGAGCGAAGTTGATGGCGTTGGTCATCGAGTAGTTCACGGTGGAGAACGTTTTTCCGAATCCATAATAATTGACAACAATGTAAAAAAAGCTATCAGAGAGTGTTGCGGGTTGGCTCCTCTTCATAATCCGCCAAATCTGATAGGAATAGAAGAATGCCAGTCACAGATGAGTGACATTAAACACGTAGCTGTTTTCGATACGGCATTCCATCAGTCAATGAAACCGGAAAACTATTTATATGCCTTGCCGATGGAAATGTATACGAGGTATAAAATCAGACGCTATGGGTTCCATGGCACATCTCATAATTATGTATCTCATAAAGCTGCAGAGATTCTAGAAAAACCTTATAATCAGTGCAAAATCATTTCAATTCATTTAGGCAATGGCGCTAGTATGGCTGCAATCAGATTTGGACAGGTGGTTGATACGTCGATGGGATTAACACCTCTTGAAGGGCTGGTAATGGGTACTCGTTGTGGCGATATTGATCCTGCAATCATATATCTACTAATGGATAAGCTGAATATGAGTTCTAATGAGGCTAATGATTTTTTCAACCAAAAATCGGGTATGCTTGGACTGACTGGTTTTTCGGGTGATTTGAGGGATATTTTACACGAATCGGCATCTGGCAACCAAGCTGCTAAATTGGCAGTTGATATCTACTGCATGCGTGTCAAAGGATATATTGGAAAATATATAGCAGAATTGAATGGATGCGATTGCATCGTCTTCACTGCCGGTGTAGGCGAGAATGCTGTAGAAATAAGAAGCAAAATTTGTGAGAACATGGATTATATGGGTATAAGGATAGACCACGAAAAGAACCAAATCAGAGGAAAGCTAGCGGATATATCCTCACATGATTCAAGGGTGAGAGTCTTAGTCATACCAACTAATGAAGAACTCATCATTGCACGAGAAACAGTCAAACTAATCAATTAACGAATACATATGGGATTGCCCCTAGTATAGTATAGAAGGAGGAAAATTAAATGGATTTTACTTACACTTTAACCACAGATAAATCAATGGAACAAGCGGTTTTGGACGTGAAGGAAAGGCTTCAGGAACTTAAATTTGGAACACTTTGGGAATTTAACATACCAGCAAAATTAAAGGAAAAGGGCGTTGATTTCCAAGGCAATGCTACTGTTTTGGAAGTATGCAACCCAATTAGAGCTAAAGAGGCATTGGAACACAACATGAATGTTGTGTACTTTCTTCCCTGTAAGATTGTGGTTTACGAGGAAAAAGGGTTTACCAAAATTGGAATGGTAAAACTTACAGTTTTTATGGATCTTTTGAAGGATAAACATCTGAAAGATTTTGCTCAGGAAGTGGAAGAGACGTTAAAATTGGCTATGGATAGAGCTATTTAGTCAAGGAGGTAAATTTGAAGTATACTGCTAAAGACATCACCCTCATAGCATTAACAGGCGCATTGACAGTTGTTATTGGCTACGTTTTTTATATCGTTGGCAGTCTTTTGCCTGTGCCAGGGCATAAGTTTGTTATATTCGCACCATTTTTGAGTTTTATGATGTTTATACCCGTCATGAAAATACAGAGAATAGGCGTAATGACTGCTGTCAGTATTGTATTTGCGACACTAATGGCTCCGGTTACGTTTTTTATGGCACTGGCCATTTTTCTAACTGGATTGTCGGCGGAACTCACAGCTTTTTTGTTGTTTAGAAATTATAAAGCAACCTGGAAGATCATTGGCTCAGTGGCTTTTTATCCAACTTATGCTGTCCTTTGGGCTTTTGCCACTGCTCGCTATTTTACAGGGAATGCGCTCTATAGCCTAACTGGAGGATGGACGTTTGTTGTTGTGCTTTGTTTATTTATTTACGGCTTAGGTCTAGTGGGAGGCTATCTCTCCAACAGAGTCATATTCAAAAGACTGAAAAACCTCGATGAGTCAAAGCCTCGAAACATATGATGTTTATGAAAAAAGCTCTACAGGGCATGTTCATCTATAGCCTGTAGAGCTTTTTTAGTTGGCGCTGTTGATAGTGGTAATGATAATTTCAAATCCCAGGTACACTCCTGAAAAACCCCAGGGGACTATACGAATTTGCATTTCTTTATTGTCCTGTTCAGCTATAATATCAGTGTACAGATTTTCTCCAAAAGTAATATTCCACTTATTGTCTTCGAAAAATCTGAGATAAAAGTTTCTTATTTCATCATAAAATTGGTCAGCACAAAAATCCACTTCAGTATAATAGTTATATACTTCCACATCAGCAGATTGTTCTTTACTACTCGAATAATTTAACAAATATGACTCTGAAAAATCATAGACGGATTCAACTCTTCAACATTCAAGTCATAACCGGGACGATGAGTAATCCGTCTTGACTCTGAGGCTGATTCGTCAAAGTAGATGGTGTAACCATCAGGCAATCCTGTTGAAGAATTATTATAAACCGTTATAAAAGCAACCCAAATCCCCCTACCGTCAACAACATAAATATCATGTGATTTGTCCTCTGTAATGTATGATGCAAAGGTAGTGCCGACTGCGTACCACCCATCATCTTTTAATGCTTTGATTAAATATTCGGTGACAACTGTAGCATCAGCATCAACAGAATATATGTATTCATTGGTTGATTTGTTATAAGTGGTTAGCACCGCTCCCGGATAGACCTGAAAATCTGTAGGTGGTGTTGTATTAGTCTGCTCTATTGGTTTTATCACTGAAAGCGGAACGTCTAGTTGTTCAATTAATGATTCAGTAGAAACAGTTTGAGTTGTTGATTCTAAAATTGCAGGAGCTATTTGACCGTATTGTAAACCCACACATCCTACCAAAACAAAAAGCATCAAGCTAAACGTTATAATTAACATCTTTGAATTAGATATCAAAACCATCATTTCCTATATAATCTAATATATATTATAATACATATATATTGTAATATTAATAATATCATAATAATAAAAATAATAAATAGAATATATCTCGAACTAAATAAAAAACCTGATAAGTTGCTTATCAGGTAGATTAATGAATATTTTATTAAAAGCATTTGAGTATCAATTCTTTGATGATAAAGGGCATCCGTTCATAAACATCCTTTGTCAAAACTCGCTCAGTGACTTTGTGCAGATCCTTACCCCACGGACCGATATTGACTACTGGCATGCTGATAGTGGATAATTCATCGAAGGGTATGTGATAGACATAGTCCCAACCGGGACTGTTGGCTTTAATAATATCAATATCTTCAGTGTTTCCGGACCACGCAGCATAAGACATGTCAGATATCCCCATAAAGAATTCCTGACCTTCGAAGACCAAGTCATATTTAGAAGCTGCAATTTCATTGATGGTTTTTTCAAGAGGAAAAGATAGTTTTTTGTCTATAAAGTGATTGTTGATATGAGGATAATATGGTCCTGATATAGCCACAATTATAGCAGGTCCTTCCAACTCGACCCAGTCGATTGCAAATTCAATTAGTCTGGTTGAAGCCTCAGGCAGCGTAATCTTGTTTTCGTGGAGTGCTTCAACCAGACTAATTGAATTTGCAATCGACTGGGTCGAGTTGGAAGGACCTGCTATAATTGTGGCTATATCAGGACCATATTATCCTCATATCAACAATCACTTTATAGACAAAAAACTATC